>JBAXZS010000026.1:0-16946 GCA_041670175.1 Sphaerochaetaceae bacterium
GATTTATCTCCTAAAACCGATTGAAATATTACCAATCGGTTGGTAATATTTACTCATGCATACGAGTACAACCAAACAACGATTGATACAAAGTTTCCTCGAACTTGCCTCAAAAGAAGGAATGGGCAACATATCGCTCTCCCGGCTAGCAAACGAAAACAACATCACCAAGGCTACGATATTCTGTCATTTCTCGTCACGGGACGAGCTCATCAAGAATATGTACGCCTATTGCGATACGATCAGGACACAACAGGAAATAAGCCTGGAAGGTGACGCAAGGGCGGTACTTGATCGGCTTGTAAGACATTGGATAGAGTTCTACACCATCGCCCCAGTGTCTTATTTCTACCGTATTGTCAGCGAGCAGCAATATACGGACAACCTGGCCAAGGAGAAGTCCCATGCGCTCTGGAGCATGTTCTATGGACAAAGCCAAGTTGTGCTGGAAACCCTTGCAGATAGTCACCGATTGGAAATAGAAGAGCTTGATCTTGCCACCATCATGTTCAGCAGCACAATCAAGCACTTCATCGACGAGGAGATACTTACAGGTTCCGATGAGGACGATTGGCAGATAGACCGTTTCCTGTCAAAGTTCTGCACTCTTTTTACATCTTCTCCAGGAAAGGGACCCCAATAAGAGAGAAAGCGTTTCGAAGCACCTGCAACACCATGGAGCAAAGCCCCGCCCGGGAGGCGACCAGAATCTTGCTCTCGGCCTTGAGGACCGGGGTGTCATGATACCAAGAGCTGAAAAGACGTGAAAGGTCATAAAGGTAGGCGCAAATCAGCGAGGGATCGAAGGCAGACCCCGCTTTGGCGACCACCGAAGGATACTTGGCAAGCAGGCCAATCATCTCTCTTTCCGAGAGCAGCGTGAGCACGCGGGCATCAAAATTCACCCCGGTATACTCGTCTTTCAACTCTTCGAACTTGCGCAAGATGGAGCAGATACGCGCACCCATGTATTGCAAATACGGACCGGTATTCCCATTGAACGAGATGCTTTCCTTGGGATTGAAAATCATGTCCCGCTCAGGATTGACCTGAAGCAGATAGTAATTCAACGCACCCAAGGCGATGTCACTGGCTGTCTGCTTGACATCCCCGACCTCATCCTGTCGTTCCTTTGTGATAATCTCGCCTTCAGCCAAAGATGACAGCTGCTCAACCAAATCATCGGCATCCACAACGGTACCTTCCCTGCTTTTCATCTTTCCATCAGGAAGATTGACCATCCCATAAGAAAGATGATGCAATTCCTTGGCCCATTGATAGCCAAGCTTGTCCAGTACATAGAACAACACCCTGAAATGATATTGCTGCTCACTGGCCACCACGTAGATAAGGCCATCAAAAGGCCAATCCTCATGCCTTGTTATAGCCGTCCCTATGTCCTGGGTCATGTACAAGCTGGTGCCATCCTTACGCAGGAGAACCTTCTTGTCCAGATTGATCGGAGCCAAATCAACCCATACCGAGCCGTCATTTTCTTGATAAAAGACTCCTTTTTCCAAACCTTTGAGCACCTGGCTCTTCCCCAGTCTGTACGTATCGGATTCATAGTAGTACTTGTCAAAGCTGATGCCCATCCTCTCATAGCTCTGAGCCAATCCCGAGAGAGTCCACCCGTTCATCTGATTCCAGAGCTTCAAAACCGCCTCATCGCCCTGCTCCCATTTTTCCAGCATGAGCTGGGCCTGGCTGGCAGGACTGCCACTTTGGGCCTGCCAGTCCTCAAAACTCAATTGTGTACCGCTATGCTCGTAAGCATCCTTCTCCCAAGTGGAAAAAAGAACATAATACTTCCCAACGAAATGGTCACCCTTCATGTGGGTTGACTCGGGGGTCTCCCCCTTTCCAAATTTCTGGTAAGCAAGCATTGACTTGCAGATATGGACCCCCCTGTTGTTGATTAAATTGACCTTCATCACCTCGGCGCCATTCGCCTTGAGAATCTGGCTCACCGATGAACCGATGCTGTCATTCCTCATATGTCCAAGATGCAGGGGCTTGTTGGTGTTAGGACAGGAGAATTCCACCATCATCTTCTTCCTTGCAAGGGAATCATTGGTCCCGAACAGTCCTTGTTTGTTACAAATCTGGTCATATAGGCTCTGAGCCATGGTAGCCATATCCAGCCGGATGTTCAGATAGGGGCCGCTCAGGAGAATCTCCCCCTCCGGTTTGTCAGGAAGCTGTTCTATCCGTTCCTTCAGGACAGCGGCCAACTGTGGCGGAGCCATTCTCAATGGTCGTGCAAACGCAAAAAGCGGGAATGCAATATCACCCATCTCCGGCTTGGGAGGAGTCTGGACCGCCAAGGGGGGAAGGACAGCATCCTTTCCCAATATCTCTTTTGCATATCTTGCCAGCTGGTCTTCCAAAAATGTTTTCCAGCTCAATCGTAATTCTTCAAGCATCTTCTTTATCCTTGTCTGTAACTATACAACGTTCACTTTCTACTGGGCAAGACGGATGGATATCTCCCCTGTCGAGAGTGTGCGCTCATGCCCGTCATCATAACGCACCACAAGATGCGCATCATCATCGATGGAGAGAGCCAGGACCTCAGTGCTTACATCTCGCTCAATCACCCTGATTCTCTTTCCCAGGACAACACATCGCCTGCGGTATTCGTCCAAAAAGGCTTTCTCGGAAATGGTATCGGCATAGGAGAGCAACGACTTGACCAGGCATGACACCAGCCGGTTCTGGTCCACGTCCCGAGGAACCTGGGAGGGCCCTCCATAGAGAGAACCTGCGATGGAGCGAACTTCAGGAGGAAAGTCCTGGTTTTGGGTACAGAAATTGATCCCTATGCCCACCACCAGTGATGACAAGATGCCGCTTTCCACATCAATGACTCCTTCAGTAAGGATTCCCGTCACTTTCTTTCCCTGAAAAAGAAGATCGTTGACCCATTTGATATCACAATGAAGGTCACAGACTTCCTGGATGGCAAGGGCTGTGGAGACGGCCGCGGCACTGGTAAGCAACAAGGCATCTCCGCTCCCTCCTGTGGGGCGGATGACAAGAGTAAGGTATATCCCCCCATGGGGAGAACTGAAAAAACGGCCAAGCCTGCCCCTGCCTCCATCTTGTGTACGCGCGATGACCAGTGTGCCACTTCTCGCCCCATCCATGGCCAATTCTTTCGCAACATGGTTTGTGCTGTCGACCCGATTGAAGAAATGGATCTCGCATGAAGGGAGCAAGCGTTGAAGCGAATGCAGGTTCAACTGCCCATTCTCAAATTCCATACGATACCCCTGACGGGTCCTACCTCCTACTGGCAAACCCTCGTCCCGCAATGATTCCACAGCCTTCCAAATGGCAGCCCGGGACACCCCAATCGCCTTGGAGAGCTCTTCGCCAGAAATATATGAACCATTCTTCTCTTCCAGGATCTCTTCCACTCGTTGTTTTGTAGTCATGCACCAATCATAGGGAATTTAGCTTGAATTGTAAACCTGAAGTTTGTTTACAAACAAAAGAAAAATGCGATACGGTGGATTCATGAAAACAAGAAAAACCCTTTTGGTGGCGCTTTTTTGCGCCCTGTTCATCGTTGGCGCCTTTATCAGATTTCCTCTCCCTCCCGTACCATTCACCTTGCAGACGCTTTTCATTCTGGCATGTGCATTGCTCTTGCCCTGGGACATGTGCCTTGCAAGCATCCTTATCTACCTGCTGCTCGGGACATTAGGATTGCCGGTGTTCACCTCAGGCGGGGGCCTTGGAGCCTTGCTTGGTCCCACAGGAGGCTTCCTGCTCTCATGGCCTCTGGCTACGGTAGCCAGCTCTTTGGTGAGTTCCCTGGGAAGAAACAAGAGTAAGCAACCAATCTGGGATATAGCCGCTGTCATGGTGTTCACCGTCATCATGTATGGGATCGGGGTTCCTTACCTGAAATTCAACAGAGACCTGAGCTGGAAAGTCGCACTAGGTGCCGGAATGTTCCCTTTCCTCCTCGGAGACACCCTCAAGGCAATAGCGGCCATCTTGATCGCCAAGGCTTTTCGTGGACGCATAGCACAGTTCCTCATGCAAGAAAACGAGATGACCGAGTAATTCCCATAGGCAAAGGCTTTCGCATATACTACGGGGCAAGGGGTACGTCGTCCATGACTGATTTTGACTACAGTCCATACGCTGACGCCTTCCTTGCGACTTTCAGCAGGGCAAAAGGCCAAGCTCAATATTACATGCTCAAGAGTCTTCCTGAGATGCAAGCAATTCATGAGTTATCACAGGAGATAATGGAACTCATGTTTCCCGGCCGTTGTGGCATATGCACCCAGGCGAGCTGTTCCCTGGAAGAGGTGGTGAAGGACCAGATGAGAAAGTTCAGCGACCTTCTCTATCAGCAGGTACTTCTTGCGTATCAATATGATTGCCCGAATGATAATGAGGAAAAGCAGCAATTAAGAGCCAGGGAGGATGTCCAGGCGGTGCTCTTCAAGCTTCCTCAGATACGCAAAAGCCTCAAGCTCGATGCCAAGGCAGGTTTTGAAGGGGACCCAGCGGCGACCAATGTCAGAGAAGTCATCCTGAGTTATCCCTGCATGAAGACAATGACCATCTATCGTATCGCCCATGAGCTTTATCTCCGCCATGTCCCCTTGGTCCCTCGTATGCTTACCGAGTTCGCTCATCAGGAAACCGGTATCGACATCAATCCCGGAGCGCAAATCGGATCCTCGTTCTTTATCGACCATGGAACCGGAGTGGTAATCGGGGAAACGACAATTATCGGGAACAATGTCAAGATGTACCAAGGGGTGACATTGGGAGCTTTGAGTTTCCCCAAGGATGCCTGCGGTATGCTCATCAGAGGAACGAAGCGGCATCCGACCATCAGTGATAACGTGACCATCTATTCCAATGCGACCATCTTGGGTGATATCACCATCGGCAAGAATGCCATCATAGGCTCAAACGTATGGATTAAAGAGGATGTGCCGGAAAACACCATGGTCATGCTCCAACCTCCCAAGTTCACCCTTAGGGACCTGAGCAAGAGAAAATGACCTTCACTTTGGACGCTTTCTTTGAGACGGGATGCGGAATCCGACCGCCTATGAGAGCCATCCCTTCTTATTGCTCACAAGAGACCGCCATGGAACCTTCGATAAACACGCCTTTGAGCAAGTCTCCTTTCTTTGAGAACAGAGGAGCGTTGTCGATTCGCACCTCCAGATAATTACCAGTGGTTCCCCACCAGGCACCATGCTTGCGTTCCTCAAGAATCACCTCTGTCCTCTTTCCCACTTGCCTCGTCTTATATGCCTCGTGCAGGCCTTCTGCCAAGGTACGCAAGCGCAGGGCTCGTGCATCACGAACACTTTCAGGGACCTTGTCCTTGGCATGATACAAAGCCGTGTCGGGTCTTGGAGAGAAGGGGAACACATGCATCATGGAAAAACGCTGCTCCTCAAAAAAACGATAGGTTTTCTCAAATTCAATATCATCTTCCGCTGGAAGACCCGTAATCACATCAGCCGCCAAGAAGGGATCGTCCTTTGCCTTCCTAAGCCGCTCAATGATGTGCAACAGATGCCTTACCTCATAATGGCGGTTGACTCTTTGGAGCACCACATCGCTGGCACTCTGGATGGGAAGATGAAAATGAGGCTGCATACGGTAATCGGACAAGGTATCCAACAGCCGGTCATCGACATGATCGGGTTCCATGGAACTGAGTCTCAGGCGCATATCAGGTCCCAAAGCAAGAAGCAGCTTCTCCACGAGTGCCCCGAGCCCCTCCCCCCTGTGATCATACATCGTCAGGTTGACCCCGGTAAGCATGATCTCATGGAAGCCTTCATCCTGAAGCTGCAAGGCACGCTGGACAGCTATCCCGGCATCCAAGTCCCGTGCTTTGCCCCTGGCGACATGGACACGACAATAGGAACAGGCATTGTCACACCCGTCCTGTATCTTCAGATAGGCTCTGCTATGGTAGGAGAAAGAAGAGGCATCAAAAGCGAACGGATCGGTATTTTCTCCATGATAGGAACGGATGGCACCAAGAAGGTCCATCCCGCAATCCAGACAGGAAAGAAGATACTTTGGCAAAGAGAGCAAACTCGCCTTGCGGGACAAAGGAAACACCACGATGTTGCCTCCAAGAGCAAGAAGCTCATCGCTGTTGAGCTGCGCATAGCATCCCGTGGCTATCGTTGGAGCCACCTGATTGAACTTGCGGAGCATCCTTCTGGCCTTCTGCTCCGCCTTGCTGGTCACCGTACAGGTATTGACCACATACAAATCGGCAGGTTCTTCTTCTGTGGCAATGGTAAAACCAGCTTTAGCGAAAGCATCGGCAATGGCCTCGCTCTCCCCTTGGTTGAGCCGGCACCCCAAGGTATAGACACAAACCCTCATTTCTCCTGTTCCTTAAGTTGCTGCATCACCGTATCGAGGGCCCCTTTAAGCCCCATGCGCATCTGCCTGGCATAAGGATTATAGCGCTGGAGGTCAAAAAAAAGTTGCTGTGGATCATTACAAGTCTGTTCGACAATAGACAGGAGAGCCTTGTACCCCTTGGTGGCAAGCTTGGTATCCTGAAGCTTCAGCTCATCCAGCGTCCGTCCCACAAAGTGTGTGATGCCTTGACTCCAAGCAGCCTCGCGGTCATGCTGGTCACAAGACATGGAGATGACATCCAACCCCCATTTTGTGAAGGTATCCACCCATTTATTGACCAGCACCACAGGACAGGAAAGAGGACATACCACCATGGGAAGCCCCTTGATGCCATTCTTGCCGCTATCAGGCCCGAACATCGGGTGTGTGGCTATGGTATAAACATCCTTTCCAAAGTTCCTGTTCATGATGTTCGCAGGATAGATTTTCACCGAGCAAGTATCCATAACCAAAGTACCAGGCTTGATACGGCCCTTGGCCTTCCCTATGACCTCTTCAAAGCTACTGATAGAGACACAAAAGAAAATGACCTCACAATCCAAAAGCTCATCCTCGGTGGCAAGCTTAACCTTGGCAGGTGCATTTTTTGCACTGCGTCCGTACCCCAGCACCGAGAGTCCGTGTTCGGCAAGCAAACTTGCCCAAAAAGTTCCAAAACGGCCTAAGCCATATACCCCGATTCGCATGGGTAGTAGTTTACCAAGATGGCGACTATTTATCAACGAACCGAATAGTGGTATTATGCTAATAGTTTTTTGATTTTGTTTTTCTGTAGAGGAGAAAGAAAAATGACATTTGCTGAAAAAATGACCGCCAAGGCTGTCGCCGCACAAAAACGGTTGGTATTGGCCGAAGGAACTGAACCGAGGACCTTGCTGGCCGCCCGGAAGATTATGGATGCCAAGATTGCCAAGAGTATAGCTTTGGTAGGAAATGTCGAAGCTGTCAAAACCGCTGCAAAGACCGTAGGCGTCAATGTGGATGACATGATTATTGTCGACCCGAAGACCAGCAGTGACTTGAACACCTTCGCTGATGAGTATTATGAACTCCGCAAAGCCAAGGGAATGACCCCCGAGCAGGCTCTTATCGATATCCAGGACATACTTCGCTGGGGTGCCATGATGGTCAAGCTTGACAAAGCTGACGCATTGGTGAGCGGGGCTGAAAGTACCACCGCCGATTTACTTCGTGCCGCATTCACCGTCATCAAATGCAAGCCAGGGATCAAGTACGCCTCTTCCTGCTTTGTCATGGTCACCGACAAGAAGGAACTTGGTTATAACGGCTCGTTCATTTTTGGAGATTGTGCGACCATTCCCAACCCCACCAGCGAACAGCTTGCCGATATAGCAGAGGAATCCGCAGCTTCCTGCCGTACCTTTTTAGGCACTGAACCTATCATCGCACTGCTCTCCTACTCCACAAAAGGCTCCGCCAAGGGCGAGCTGGTTGACAAGGTTGCCAATGCGGTGAATATGCTCAAAGAGAAGGATCCCTCACTCAATGTCGATGGTGAACTCCAGTTGGATGCTTCCATCATTCCAAGTGTCGCCGCAAAGAAAGCCCCGGGAAGCAAGGTCGCCGGTCACGCGAACACCTTGATTTTCCCAGACCTTCAGGCAGGCAACATCGGCTACAAACTGGTACAGCGCCTAGCTGGAGCCGAGGCTTACGGCCCAATACTGCAGGGGTTCAACAAACCGGTCTCAGACCTGTCCCGTGGATGCAGCGTGGATGACATCGTCATCACCAGTGCCATCACCCTCAGCCAGGCTGCTGAGAATTAATTGCTCAAAGGAAGAAACGGTATAGCCAAGAGGTTATGCCGTTTCCTTTGTCCTTCGGCATATTGAAACCAGTCGGATTGGGACAAAGTCAATCACTCGTGCTTGTTTTTTGGTGGCAGGTTGTTTCTGGAATTACGAGACAGAGAGTTTTCCAATCAAAAAAACCTTATGCTATCCTGAACCAAATCCGCATTTCCTGGTCTTTTACTCTGTTTCCCCATTGGAAATAGGGGATTGCTTTCATTCGAACTTTGGTTTTTTCGTTTCTTTCCATTGGTTGATATAAGTTATCCGTCCTGATTGTCTCCCTATATCCATCAAGAAGGATATTTACAGACGACATTGACTGCAATGTTTCCTCCTTCAGTTCAAAATTACCTTGGGAATCGATAATCAGCTCCTGCAATTGCGGACCATTGTCAATTTCCTCCATGCAGTACACAAGAGGCCCTCGCATTAGGGCGACTTTTCCACAATAATCCTGTACACGGCTATCCGCTTGAAAAAGCTTAACTGCCATTTCAAGTTTTAGTCGGACAATATCCCCATCACTCCATATCCGATCTATATGGATATAGCCCTTTTCCAAACACCAAGAATCATAGGCGATCCCATTTATTTCCAAAGTCCAGGCATCACACCAAACAGGTTTTCGCAACATAAGCCCAAAACGTTTCCTGTGCCTCATTCCCAACGATATTTGGATTTCCTCATTCCAAGGATAGTGAGTTTCTTGTTGTAGGGAAATTGCTTCATCTTTTATACATATTTCCGCCTCAGAAGAGATGTATTGATGTACAAATACTCTATTATCAGTACTGCTATAGATATATTTCCCTATTGATCCTATCAGACGGGCAATATTTGTAGGACAACACGCACAGTCGAACCAACCGGCTCTGTGAGTCAGCACATGTTCCATATCCTGTCTAAAGGCTACAATCCTTGGGTTAATTTCAAGAGGATTTACATAAAAATATGTTTTTCCGTCCAGGGAAATGCCACTCAAGGCCCCATTGTATATCTCTTTCTCCACCATATCAGCATAACGGCTCTCAGGATCAATGAGAGACATCCTCCAAGCCCAAAAAACCAACCCAATCGAGGCGCATGTCTCAGTATATCCTCTATCTGGAGGAAGATCATAATCGACAGTAAACCGTTCGCCATGGCTTTGGGAACCAATGCCACCTGTGATATATAAACGCTTTTGCTCAAGATTGTCCCACAGAGAGGTAAGAACTTTCCAAAGCCTTTGTTCTCCTGTTCGTCGGTATTGGTCTGCTATACCTGCATACAAATACATTGCACGAACCGCATGTCCGGTTACTTCTGTCATTTCCCGTATTGGCTTATCAGCCAAAAAATAATCAGATTCAAACCATCTGGATCTTGGAGTCATTTCCTCTTTGGCAGTGATTTCCCCCTGGTTTCTCTTAATTGATCCTCTAATATTCATAAAGTAATCGGCAAGGTCCATATATCGGGTATCTTCAGTAGCTTCAGCCAGACGATAGAGAGCCAATTCAATTTCTGGATGACCATCGTAGGAATGAAGTTTTCCCTCTTCCGGTCCGAATTCCTCAGCTATAAGATTCGCATAATGAATCATAATGTCCATGAATTTCCGTTTTCCAGTGGCCTGATAATAGGCAACAGAGGCTTCAATGAGGTGTCCCGCACAGTACATCTCATGTCCCATTTCAAGGTCGGACCATCTTTGTTCAATCCCTTTGGCTGCAAAAAAAGTATTCACATATCCGTTCGGTTGCTGGCTTTTTCCAATCAATCTCACTAGCTCATCAATGCTATTTTCCAATTCGCTATTGGGATGATACATGAGCGAATATGCCGCTGCTTCAATCCATTTTGCAACGTCACTGTCCTGAAAAATCGTTCCCTCTGGTTCCCCATCCAATTCTTTTGCAGCTATCCGAAAATTCTCGACAGCATGGCTTAAAGGCACCCCTTCGGTACGATTATTCAACGTATCCCATTGATAGGGGATTACTACATCGGCAAGAAGCTGATTCCTGTTTCCCCAAAATCCTTCAAGAATTTTGATTTTTTTGGGATTTATTTCATTAATATTACAATTCATTATTTACTATCCTTTTATTCCACCAATAGTTAAACCGGATACAAAATATCTTTGTGCAATAAAAAACAAAACAATCAAAGGCAAGATTGTAAGTGTTGCAGCTGCCATGAGCACACCCCATGGGGTATAAAATGTTGAAATAAATGTTCTGATACCGATTGCAAGGGTATACTTATTCGTATCATTGAGAAACAACAAGGGACTCATAAAATCATTCCAGGTGAACATAAACTGAAATATGGCTACAACTGCCATCGCTGGTTTCATTAAGGGAAAAATAACTCTTGCAATGATGACTGGATAACTTGCCCCGTCCATAAAAGCAGCCTCATCAAAATCTCTTGGTATGGTTCTAAGAAATTGATAAAGCATGAATATAAAGAAAGCATTCCCAAAAAAAGCAGGGACTGTCAAAGGAAGAAACGTATTGACCTTGCCAAACCAATTCCACTCAAGAAACAGGGGTATCAACTGGACATTGGCGGGAAGCATAAGAGTCCCGATACTGAGAGAGAACATAAGTTTTCTTCCTTTAAATTCAATTCTGGCAAGACCGTATGCTATCATGAGGTTTGAAATCAATGCTCCGATAATATTGAAGGTCACCACAAATACTGTATTCGCATAGAATCGAGCAAAAGGAACCATGGTAAAGACATCCACATAATTCTGCAACCTGAATTCTCTTGGAAAGAGAATCAATGGCAGTTTGAACATGTTTTCGGTTGACATCAAGGAGCTACGGATAAGCCAAAACAAAGGGACAAGACAGATAATCGCTCCCACAACCAACAATAAGTAAATGCCAATAGCCGCACCAATTCTTCTCGATCTCATTGTTTGTCTCCCTCATAAAATGTCCATTGATTGGATGTTTTGAAAATAATCAGGGAGATAATCATGGTCAGAATGAACAAAACCCATGACATGGCGTTTGCTATTCCCATTTTCCCATATTTAAATGCATTGTTGTATATGTGCAAGACAAAACTTAAAGAGGAGTTAACAGGCCCTCCATTGGTCATGATATATGGTTCAACAAAAAGCTGCAGGCACTTGATTACATTGACAATCATATTGTAGAGAATGACCGGACTAAGAAGCGGTAGGATTACAAAGCGAAATTTATGCCAATACCGCCCCCCATCAATATCCACTGCTTCCAGCAAATCGGTAGGTATTCCCTGCAAACCTGCAAGGAAAATGACCATTACATTCCCAATATTCCATATATTCATGATAGCAAGACTTGGAATTACCATTTTTGTGCTGTCAATCCATTTGACCCGGTCGGCTCCAAGTAAATTCAAAAAATAATTGATCAATCCATATTGATAGTTGAACAGCCAAAGCCACATTACGGACGACACTACAATGGGAATGAGAGACGGTAAATAAAAAATAGTACGGAAAACTCCTTTTCCTTTCACCTGCGAATTCAATAAGAGAGCGCCCCCCAATGCGATAATCATTTGAAGAGGAACACTGAGAAAAGTAAAATACAGCGTGTTCTGAATGGACTTTAGGAACAACTTGTCTTCTGTGAAGATCCTGATGTAATTCTGAAATCCTACGAATTGGGCTTTGCTCAGCATGTCCCATTGGGTCATGCTCGTGTAAAGACTAAGCCCCATAGGAAAAGCTACCCAAAGAATCAGCCCAAGACAAAGAGGTGATATGAGTATCCAGCCCCAAAGGGTTTGTCTTCTTGCATTGAATCCTTTCCTGGAACACGACATCAAAAGCCTCCATCTGAAAACGGGACCGCCCCTTTCAAGGAGCAGTCCCCCGGCCAATACTCAATAACTACCCTGGAGCAACCCAGAGTTCCTGATTTTTTCAGCAGCTTCTGTCAAAGCTTGCTTTGCCGTCTTGTCACCTATCCAAATACTCTCAATAGCAGGATTCAGATAATCCCCCCATATTTGATTGATATTTTTAATCATAATAGGTTCATTAACCGCAATTGCCATGGAATCAACAACTGCTTCCTTGAAGCCCTTTGGATGGACATCGTTTTCCAGCCATTTGGCGAGATCCTCTGCATCGGTGTAATACGATTGCTTTGTAGGCATCCAAAGACCCGAAGTATATAAGGCAAGTGTCTTGGATGGATCCATCATCCACTTCTGCAAAGTCCATGCCTCTTCTGGATGCTTAGAAGAATTAAATACCACATTAACACCACTCACATAGAGCTGGGCGGGTTTCTTCATTATAGGAAGGGCCGCAACACCAAAATCCAAACCCTTCATTGCACCTAATTCCAGTAAGGTCCATTGACCAGTGACATAAAAACCCAATTGTCCGTTGGCAAGCATCGTGGATGGGGAAATATTGGTTCCACCCGTCATATGGGGCATTACATGGTGTACATTCATCAAATCCGCCAAGTTCTGGAAAGCTTCAACAGCCTCTGGCTTGTCGACCTGTACGGTCTTACCATCAGTATCAATTACATCCCCTCCGTTACTCCACACGCTCGGATAATACATTGATGACCACAGATCATAACAAACCCCATATCGAACGATATCCTTTTCATTGAATCCGGAATCGCCAGGATGCAATCCCTTACTGTCAACAGTAATCTTTTTGAGATATGATACAAATTCATCCCAGGTCCAGGCAGTCTTATAATCAGTCGGGGGAATAGGGACCCCTGCCTCTTGCAAAACTTTTTTGTTATACCACATGACCTGACATTCCGCCGCCGTATAGGCCCCATACGTATTACCTTTGATCTTCAGCCAAGTCTGAGGCAAGTACGAGCTTCCCATACCGTCCCGGGCAATCAAATCGTCCAGTTTAAGGAAAAACCCCTTTTCGGCATAATTTCCGAACTCCTCTGGTCGAAAATAGCCCACATCAGGAAGCGTATTGGATGCTGCCAATGCTTTCATTTTTGCATTGTAAGTCGATCCGTCCAAGTCGCCGGGCAGATACATGGGCTCCACTTTAATTCTGGGATTGGCTGCCTCAAATTCGGCAAGGGCTTGCTTGACCGCAACATCTTCAGCTGGACTGCCCCAATATATGTACTTCAATTTAACCTGCTCAGCAGAATCCACCTTCTGACCGTTCGCAAAACAAAATCCGGTACTTAGAAGAAAAAAAATACCGATGAATACAAAAACCTTGCTTTTCATATGATCCTCCTTCTGGATGCTAATTAATTTAAACACTACAAATTACAAACAGAAAGAGAGAAAATTGTGCTATTATATGCTATAATCCTACCTTTTTCTGGAGTTCATTATGGAATTTGTCTTTTTACCAAAGCTATCGGAACTTCGAGCGGCTAATTGTGGTATTGCAATTCTCAATCCAGGGTGGATTCATAGAAGACGCAACATCAATACATCCGTATTCATTCTTGGCCACCAGGGAAAAGTTGAAATTCAAGAAGAATCAGAGGTTTTCAGCATCAAACCTTCATCTTTTTGCCTGCTTTCAGAAGGAAGGGACCATTGGGGGACCGAACGGATTCAAGAAAAAGCACGTTACTATTGGCTGCATTTCAAAACAAAAGAAAAACCCCAGTTCCTTTCAGAAAAAGAAGCATTGATCATCATTAATAATAAGGAAATAGCAAGATCTCGATTGAATGATGCATTATTGTTACCCCGATACATGGATATGATAAATACCAATGTAATTCGTGAAACATTCCATGAACTTCTTTATGAACAGGAAAACAGGTCTTTTACCGAACAAAAATACCAAGCCACGGTAAAACTCATGCTCATCTCTCTTAACGAGATGGTGATTGATATAATCAACAACTCCCAAAAGAACGAGGACAACAAGAGCCTGGTGAATAAGATCATTCAGTTGGTGTATGAAAACCATACAGATCCAGAATTCTCAGTGAAAAGTCTGGCTGACATATTATGTTATAATCCAGATTATTTGAATAGGCATTTCAAATCATTGATGAAACGATCACTTATTGAATATATTATTGATAAAAGAATCGAACATTCTCTTGTTGCATTAATTGACAGCGATGAAATAATTTCCAATATTGCTGAAGACTCTGGATTCTCGTCATATAGGAATTTCATTCATCAGTTCAAACTCAGAAAAGACATCACCCCCTCGGAATACAGGAACTATCATAGGATGATTCATATCACAAATAATTGATAATCTTTATGAGACCAGTTGCAAGGCAGGCTCCATTGAGCATAATTGCCATTGCACTCTCTGACTGCCTTCCGGCGGTTGCTGCTCAGCCCTTCCTCTTGAAGTACATGCGGAACACAACCTGTTTACTTTGCCATCTTGTTCGATAATCCGTTTTGTGTTGCCGTTACCTTATAATCGAGAGTAAATTTTGTAGCCTTTCCCCCTTTTTTCAAGTACTATGTGCAACGTCATGCAAGTACATCAGATTGACTTATTGGACACCACAAGGCCAGCACGGGCCATCATATGGGGACTGGCATGGCCGACTATCTTGGAACAGGTGCTTCAAGTAATGGTCAATTATGTCGATTCAGCCATGGTTGGCTCCTTGGGAGCCGAGGCAACCGCCGCCATCTCCATAAACTCATCCGCTATCTGGCTTGTCAATGGTCTGATGAATGCGCTTGCCATAGGCTTCTCCGTCCTGATGGCCCGTCATCTGGGTTCTGGCAATAAGGAACTTGCAAAACAAGTATCCCGCCAGGCTCTCATCTGCCAAGTTATTTTTGGTATAATATGCAGTCTGCTGATGGTTCTCGTCTCGACAAGGCTCCCCAAGTTACTGGGAGCTGATCCTGCAATATGGGAATCCAGCAGTGCCTATATGCACTACATCGCCCTAGGGTATCTCCCAACCATGCTGATGATAGGCTCCAGCGCCCTTCTCCGGCTCAGCGGGGATCCCCGTACTCCGCTCTATCTCAACGCATTGAACAATCTTTGCAATATAGTGCTGAACCTGTTCTTCATTTTCCCTCAGTTCTCTCTCTTCGGCCTGAGAATCCAGGGTCTTGGGCTAGGAGTGAAAGGCGCTGCCATAGCCACGAGCATAGCGGCAACCCTCACTGCAGTATTGCTGATTATCTCACTTTTTGCAAAGGGAAGAAATATACGGCTGAGTTTCCATGACAGTTGGAGAGTCGACATCCATATACAAAAAAGAAGCATCCTTCTCTCGCTTCCCGTCGCCCTTGAGCGATCGACCCTCAGCCTGGGGCAGATTGCCCTCACCGCCATGGTCTCAACCTTGGGAATCAATGCTCTTGCAGCTCATTACCTTGCGAATACAGCTGAACAGATAACCTTCCTGCCACCTTCCGGCTTTGCCACGGCCGCCACCACGCTGGTAGCCCAGTCCCTTGGGGCAGGAAACCAAAAACTGGCCAAGAAATACGCTGATACCTGCATACTTGGAGGGTTTGCCCTGACGAGTGTCATGGGAGCAGTGATGTATCTTCTCGCCCCTTCGTTAATCGGTGTCTTCACCGCAGACATGACTGTCATCACCCTTGGGGCCACCGTGCTCCGCATCGAGGCTTTTGCAGAACCGGGCTTCGGTTTGTCCCAACTGGTGTTCGGAGTACTCAGGGGCTCAGGAGATACCAAGATACCCTTCTTCATATCCCTGCTCGGTATGTGGATCATCCGTCTTCCCTTTGCCTTTCTTCTGCTTAAGAACACCTCGCTGGGACTTGAGGGCATATGGATAGCCATGATGACAGACCTGAGTATACGAGGGGTGGTCAGTTACTTGTATTATCGGACGGGCAAATGGAGGCATGGGTGGAAAACGACTGGGCAAGAGCGATGAACTGAGGCCAGTCAAGCTGCTCGGCACGCAATGAGGGATCAACGCCACTGTCAGCGAGCATACGTTCAAGACCACCCTTCGCCAAGCGGCTTCCACATTTGCCTTGAGAAAGATTGTTCTTGATCGTCTTGCGCCTCAAGGCGAACAAGTCCCGCACCACAAGAAGGAAGTCATCCCTCAGAAGAGGGTCAACCAATCCCTTTTCCCTTTTCCTGAGCTGTATCACAGAACTCGTCACTGTAGGCTCGGGATAGAAACACCCACCCTTGATATCAAACAAGGCTTTGCACTGGTAATCCATCTGGCACAGGAGGGAAAGCGATGACCAGTTTTTGTCACGGACCGTGGCACAAAGACGCGCGACCACTTCCTTTTGCAAGGTGAAGACCATCAGAGGAGGACGGCAATCCCCTTCCAGAAGCTTTGCAAGCACCACGGAACCAACATTATAAGGAAGATTGCCACAGATACGGGAGGGGATATCCTTTTGCTTGTCCATCGTCTTGAGCACATCCCCCTCAACCAAAGAGAAGGAAGGCTCATCCTTGAAAGCAAAATCCCTCAATATCCTGCAGAATCCATGATCTATCTCAAAAGTCTTTACCAGGACACCCTTGGCAAGAAGAAGGGTCGTCAGAGCCCCGATACCGGGCCCTATCTCCCAGATATCCATCCCCTCCTCCATCTCCAAGGCGTTGATTATCCTCTCCTTGACAGGAGTGGATAGAAGGAAATTCTGTCCAAACTTCTTGCTCATGGCCAACCCCTGGGCATCCAACAGGAATTTAATCGCACTAGGGGAATCGTAAGCGAAGTTCCAACTCATAGGCCTCTCTCC
>JBAXZS010000027.1:0-16623 GCA_041670175.1 Sphaerochaetaceae bacterium
AGACAGGGGTATGGGTACCCTGATGACGATTATTTCTTCCTCAAGCTCTTTGATGCCAGCAGGAAAGACTATGTAAGGAACCCTGCGGCTGAGAGAATCCCACAGGATTTATGATTGAGCCAAAAATTATTTGTCAAGAAATAATTGCCTTGGAATTTGAATAATGCGAGCAATAGTATCAACTGCCCATCAAAACAAGAAAACCAATCCTTGGAAGATATCCAAATGCTGTGCAAATCCAATAGAGGCCAATATGATCATTGCAAGGAAAAGGAACAAAGACAGAAGCAATTGATAAAGTGAAGACTCCACCCCATAGGCTTTTGTTCAACCCAAGATGGCGAAAGAGACACCTATCTCTTATTGATTTCTTGTTGCGCCTGGAGAAAAGCCGCAAGTTTTTCCAGTGTCTCACTGGAGATATCATGCTCGATAAGGCAGGCATCATGGGTCGCCACATCTTTGTCAACCCCAAGGACCTCGTTCAAGAAAAGGGTTAGCGTCTTATGACGAAAATAGACCTGGCTGGCAATGGTCCTGCCTTTCGCAGTCAAGGAAATATCGCCATAGGAAGGCTGGTCAATATACCCGCCCTCCATCAGATTCTTCATGGCACGGCTGACGCTCGGCTTGGAAACACCAAGACGATTGGCAACATCGGTAATCCTCACTACAGTTTTTTCCTCTTCTATGGCAAGCACCGCTTCCAGATAGTCTTCACCACTTTTTCGCATGAAAATACTATACCATGTTTTTTGTGTCATGTCATTGCTTTTTATTGACTAAAAAGTTTGTTTATGCTAACTTAAGTACATGAACAAGACATTGGCTCTTTTACCAATCGGGAATTCAGGAGTTGTCGAGGGTGTCAATGCACCAAAAGCTCTCAAGCGAAGATTGATGGATATGGGATTCACCCGTGGTATTCCCGTCAAGGTGGTTAAGGTCGCACCTCTCGGGGACCCTCTTGAAGTGGAAATCAGAGGTTATAATCTCTGTTTACGTAAGGAAGAAGCAAAAATCATCACACTGAGGCAAGAATGAAGACAATAGCCTTGGTAGGCAATCCGAATTGTGGAAAAACCACCTTATTCAATCAACTTACAGGTACCACCGCATATGTCGGCAATTGGCCGGGAGTCACTGTTGAGAAAAAGGAAGGACTGTTTAATGGAATGCGAATTTTGGATTTACCAGGCATTTACAGCCTTTCCCCCTACTCTCCGGAAGAAAAAGTTACCCGAAGGTACATTTTGGATGAGCAACCAGATCTTATAATAGACGTGATCGACTCCACCAATTTGGAACGTAGCCTGTACCTCACCACCCAACTTGTCGAACTGGGCAGGCCCATGATTCTCGCCTTGAACATGACCGACCTTCTGGAGAAAACAGGAATAACTATTGATGTCAAAAAGCTTTCTCTGATGACAGGATGCCCTGTTGTCCAGCTTTCAGCAAGCAAGGGCCTTGGTATGGAAGCCTTCAGCAAGGAAGTCGCTCGCTCGCAACAGGAACCAAACCTCCCTTCTTGCCCTCTTTTCTCAAATGTCGTGGAAAAATATATCAGCACCATCATTGAGGATGATTATTTGCATAAGCTTCCTTTTGGACGTCCTATGCGTTGGGCGGCAATCAAGCTCATTGAGGATGATGAGTTCTTCCTTTCCTCCATGCCTGAGGTGCCGCAGAGCACCATGAAGGTGGTTGAGCAGGCAAGAGCTGCATTGACAATCACCTATAATGACGACCCTGAGGCAGTCATCATCGACCAACGCTACAAGGTCGCGGAAAAAATACGATGCGCCTGCCAAACGAAAATTGAACAGCAAGACCATTTCTCCTTTGACAGGATAGCTACCAGCCGTTTTGGAGCGATTCCCCTCTTCGTTCTTGTCATGGCATTGGTGTTTTACCTGTCCATCCAAGTTGTCGGAGGAATGACCACTTCCCTTATCTCCTTTTTCTTCCAGTTCATCCAAGAACACCTTGCTTCATATTTGCATTCACTGGGGGTCATCCCTCTCCTTAATGGATTGCTGGTTAAAGGCATAATCTCGGGAGTCGGCTCCGTCCTTACCTTTGTCCCCCAGCTTTTTGTACTGTTCTTGTTGCTGAGCATCCTTGAGGACTGTGGGTACATGGCCCGCATAGCCTTCATCATGGATAGGATAATGAGAACCATAGGGCTATCAGGAAAGTCAATCATCCCCATGGTCATAGGGACAGGTTGCTCGGTGCCAGCCATCATGTGCTCCCGGACCATCGAGCATCAAAAGCAACGGGAACTGACTGTGGTGGTGACCCCGTTTATCCCTTGCGGTGCGAAGATGCCGACTTTTGCCTTATTCATCGGCTTCTTCTTTCCTGATAAATGGTACATAGCCCCACTTATCTATTTCCTTGGGATTCTCGCAGTTATCTTCACAGGGCTTCTGAGCCAAAAACTTGACAAGCACAAGGAAAAGAACACCTTCATATTGGAACTTCCCCGTTATCAGGTTCCTACAATAAAGAATGTGTGGCTTCAGACCAAAGAGCGTATCATGGGCTTTATCCATAAAGCCGGCACCATCATATTGCTTGCCTCGGCTCTCATCTATGTCCTGCAGTCATTCTCCTTTACTTTTTCCCCTGTCGAGCCTCAGTTCAGCATCCTTGCCCAGATTGGCAGGGTGATAGCCCCTATATTCAAACCTCTTGGCTTTGGTACATGGCAGGCAACCGTTGCGCTTCTGACCGGCATCGCAGCCAAGGAGAGCATCGTGAGCACGCTGACAGTGACCATGGGTACCGCCTCAATCGGTACTTTGTTCGACGGGGCTTCCGCCATCGCCTTCATGGCCTTTGTGCTTCTTTCCTTCCCTTGTGTGGCGGCTCAAAGCGCCATGTTTAAAGAATTGGATGGAAATAAAATAAAATTCCTCAAGGCAATTTGTTATCAATTTGTCCTTGCATATGCTGTAGCCTTGGTGCTTCATGTTATTTTCTTGGAGGTATTATGAATATTTTCGCAAATATAGTCGTCGCGCTGATTGTCGTTACCCTACTTGGTCTGGCAATAAGATCAATCGTCAAGCAAGGTTCCTGCAATAGTTGCTCCTCGTGCAAAAAATGCAGTGCCAGCAATGATGGAAACCATTCCTGCCCCCCTGCCGGATGCGGGGACTGCCCTTTCTCCGGAACCTGTCATAAATAGTTTTATGCAGAAAAAAGGTTATTTTTAGAATATTTATGCATAACACTCTGGAATAATTGCATTTGAATTGGTAAAATCACAACCAATCATTATTCTAGGAGATTTGCTATGAAGAAAGGCTTAGTCATTGTAGCCACCCTTCTGATGGGTGCTGTGCTTTTTGCCAACGGTACTGGTGAGCAAGGGAAAGCCGATAATTCCCTTCAGAAAATCAAGGACAAAGGACAATTCGTCCTAGGTCTGGATGATTCCTTCCCTCCTATGGGATATCGGAATGAAAATAACGAGATTGTTGGTTTCGATATTGATTTCGCCAGAGAGGTGTGCTCCCGTCTTGAAGTCAAACTTGTCTGTCAGCCTATCGACTGGAATGCCAAGGAACAGGAACTGAACACGGGAAATATCGATTGCATCTGGAACGGCTTTACCATCACCAAGGAAAGGACAGAGAATATGGCCTTCACTTCCGCATATGTTGACAATGCCCAGGTTGTGGTGGTCAAGGGAAATTCCCCGGTGAAATCCCTCCTGGACCTTGCAGGAAAGAAAATTGGCCTTCAGGCTGGTTCTTCCGCCCAGGAAGCAGTGGACGACACCCCTGATTTCAAAAAGAGTCTTAAACAAATAGTCGAGTTCAAGGACAATCTCACTGCCCTGATGGATCTTGAGATTGGTGGTGTTGACGGGGTGGTGCTTGACCTGCTGGTCGCCAATGACAATATCAACCGCAGTGGCAAGGACTTCAGGATCCTGTCCGAAGGGCTGAGCAAGGAATCCTATGGGGTCGGCTTCAGGAAGAGTGATCTCAAGCTTCGGGATGCGGTCCAGGCTCAGATGGAGGCCATGGCAAAGGACGGAAGCCTGGCCAAGATTGCAACCAAATGGTTTGGCGCGGACATCACCGTTGTAGGAAAATAGATTTCTTTGTATGATAAGGGGAGCTTAGCCTCCCCTTTTTTCGTAATAAGGACATAGTATGGGACAATTGTTACTCCAGATGCTCAAGGCAACGTTTACCAGTCTGGAGATTTTCTTTCTCACATTGCTTTTTGCACTTCCGCTAGGACTCCTTGTAGTCAAGGGGAGAATGGCGAAGAACAAAGTGGTCTCGATGTTGGTCAACATCTACATCATGATCATGCGGGGAACCCCGTTGATCCTTCAGTTAATCTTTGTCTATTTCGCTCCCTACTATCTCTTTAAGACCTCCTATGACCGGTTCACCGCAGTAATAGTGGCTTTTGTCATCAACTACGCCGCTTACTTCGCAGAGATATACCGCGGAGGAATCCAATCTATCGCCAAAGGACAATATGAGGCAAGCCAGGTACTGGGATTTACCAAAACCCATACTTTCTTTCGTATCATCTGCCCCCAGGTGATCAAAAGGATCATTCCAGCCATGGGCAATGAGGTAATCACCTTGGTCAAGGATACGGCACTGGCCCAGACCATCGGGGTTGCAGAGCTCTTCAGGGTTGCGCAGAATGCATCGGCAAGGGAATTCTCCACCATGCCAATATTCATTGCAGGAGTATTTTACTTTGTCATGAATGGCATCGTCTCCAAGACATTCGACAGGATTGAGAAGAATCTTGCCTATTATAATTAGAAGCCGCCGATGGAAAAAGAAATAATCAGTGTAAAGAACGTTCGGAAAAACTTTGGGGAGCTTGAAGTGCTCAAGGACATCTCATTCTGCCTTGAAAAAGGCGAGGTGCTTTCCATCATCGGACCTTCTGGCAGCGGCAAGAGCACCCTGCTCAGATGCATCACCCAGCTGGAGCAGATAGACAGCGGTTCAATTGCTATCTGCGGGCAGGACATGGTCACCACAGTGGAAGGAAGACCTGTCTATTCAAATAAAGAGCTACTCAGGGAGATCAGGCTTCAGTGTGGCCTTGTCTTCCAAAATTTCAACCTGTTCCCTCATATGTCCGTACTGGACAATATCACCGAGGCCCAACGTTTTGTATTGAAACGGAGCAAAGAAGAAGCGAGAGATGAGGCAAGGGTCCTTCTTGCCAAGATGGGACTCTCGGAAAAAGAGAAAGCCTTCCCTTGCCAGCTTTCCGGAGGACAGCAGCAGAGGGTCTCCATTGCCCGTGCCTTGGCCTTGAATCCGACGGTGCTGTGCTTTGACGAGCCTACCAGCGCCCTGGACCCAGAACTAACCCTTGAGATATTGAAAGTCATCAAGAACCTTGCCAAGGAGAAGATGACCATGATGGTGGTGACCCACGAGATGAACTTTGCCAGGGATATCTCTGACAATGTCATCTTTATGGATGATGGCTTCATCGTAGAGCAAGGCAATCCGCAGGAAGTATTCAACAATCCAAAGAACGAGAGGACCAAACGCTTTCTCCTTCGTTACGAAAAATAAGGCTGCCCCTTGATGATTCCCGTGCACTGTTTGTCCTTATAGGCAACTTGTCCGTTTATCATGACAAGCTCAAGGCCTGTAGCACTGGCATCAGGATTCGCCAAGGATGAGTTGTCCTTGATGGAAGCGCTATCAAACAAGACAAGATCCGCCTTATAGCCTTCCTTAACCAGCCCTCTCTGCATAAGGCCGATACGCCGAGCCCCTTCCTCGGTCATCCTGTGGATCAGCTGTTCCCAAGGTAATATCCTCAGCTCCCTTCCGTAGCGGTCAAGCAGATGAATCGCGGCATTATAGGAACGAGGATGGCAAAGCCCCCCGGCATAAAGCGCATCGGTGCCAAAGCACATGAGAGGATGACGCAGTATCTTGATAAGTGATTCCTCGCTTTGTGTGGTATCAGCCATCAAGGCCGTTCCCTTCTCCTCCTCAAGAAGATCAAAGAACGTATCAAAGACATCCTCGTGACGTTGCTTCGCTATATCCTCAATACTCATCATCTGATATTTGCTGTTGCTCTCAAGCACCAAGATGAGTATCTGGTCAAAGCCCGCAAGCTCATAGATACTATCCCATCCCTCGGGATGCTCCATCATCGCCTGAATCTCACTTCGAATCTTTTTCTCTTGGAGCAGCTGTTGAAGCCTGGCCCTTTCCATCCTGAGAAAGAGAGGGGGCAGCAGGCTGAACAGGCTGGTGGAGCCATACGTGTAAGGATACTGGTCAAAGGCAATCTCCAAGCCATCATTCCTGGCACGGGTTATCATTGCAAGCATGGAGTCGACCTTGTCCTGATTATTCCTTCCAATGGCCTTGAGATGGCTTATCTCAAGCCGTACTCCGCTTTCCTGGGCCAGGGAGATGACCTCCTGCAACGAGGAAAGCACCTCATCTCCCTCACATCGGTGGTGCACCGCAAAGAAACGGCCATATTCCTTGGTTACGGACAGCAAAGCAAGAAGCTCCCTCCTATCAGCAAAGATACAAGGAGCATAATACAGGCCGCTGGAAAAACCCACGCAACCGCTCTCAAAGCTTTGCCTGAGAAGAGAGCACATCCCTTCAATCTCCCGATTGGTAGCCACCCTGTTGGGATTGGAACCAAGAACAGCACAACGTAAGGCGCTATGGCTTTGAAGAAAAGCCATGTTTGTTCCACATCCCTTACGGGCAAGCGTGTCCTTATAATCCTCGAAGGACTTCCAGTAAGGATAGGGGGTATCCCCAAGGACATCCCTTGAAAGGGTCTTTTGCATTGTATAGTCCGCCCCTGAGGGATAGACCCCGATACCACAGTTACCAGCCACTTCACTGGTTATTCCCTGCCTGAGCTTCACGCTCATACTGCTATCGCGTAAGACTTGCAATTCGCTGTGTCCGTGCATGTCGACAAATCCAGGGCAAAGCACTAAACCGGAAGAAGGGACAACATGCCTTGCCAAGGAAGGGGATATCTTGCCAATTGCGGTGATTTCCTCACCACATACAGCCACATCAGCCTTATAGGCCGGATTGCCACTTCCATCAATAACATTCGCCTGGGTAAACAAGAAGTCAAACATCGTCTTTCTTCTCCTTTTGAAGCAACACGGAAAAAGAATGGACCAAGGATTGCTCCACAAGACCGATCAAGGCCTGATAGTTGCCTCTCTTTTGCGTCAGGGACAAATCCGCCTTGCATTCGTCAATCTGCGAGGAATCTATGACCGCAAGGGAATATCCTCCTGCGATGAGCTCGCAGTTCAAGACTACGAGGGCGAACAAGACATCATATCTTCCGAAGGGACGGATACGCATAAGCTCCCCAAAGAGGAAGACCGACCGTACAAGAGGATGAAGCATCCCCCACTCTTTCTCATACTGGTAGAGAAGGATGGACATCTGCTGGTCGATGGAAAATATCTTGCAGTCCAGAGCACCTCCTGCGGGTATTGAAGCCTTACGATACTCGCCCAAGGTCAAATCATCGATACCTTGCAACATCGTACAATACAGAGTCTTGAGCTTACGTTCGGAAAAATAAAGATTCATGGAAGGAAAGCCAGGTCCTGTCTCCTGTATCATCCTGAGCAATATCGAACGACAATTCAAAGCGAGAAGCTGGTGTTCGAAAGAAAGGGAACCTACTATTTTCCCTTCAAATAGAGAGCTAAGATCCATAGGCGTCAGTATCTCACCTTCAAATGCAAAAGCACCTGAAAGAAAATCCCTGATGAGAGAACGATAGGTTCCGAGGATATATCCACTGTCATCCTTTCGTTTTGCAAAATCCGCTTTCAATGAATCAAGGACTGCATAATTGCTGGCTCCCGGACGCATATCGTAGTTCTTGATATGTCTTAGCTGTCTTCCGTCCTTAGGTTTTGGAGCACCAAACGGGATATTCCATGCCCAGCCGTTACGGATGACGCCATCCACCCTGCCCTCACTGCAAAGAATTCTCACCCTTCGCTCAGTGAGGTTCCATTTCTGTGCCGCCGTCTTGACGTTCATATAGAGTATCGTTGTCATGAATAATGGTGTAGCATGCCAAGGAAAAGTAGGCAACATAAAACTTCAAGGCCTTTGACTACATTTCTCTATTTGGAGATAATGGAATGTCGGAGAGCAAATATGGATAGCTATGATGTGGTGATAGTCGGAAGCGGACCCGCTGGTATGGGTGCGGCTTTTTCTCTCAAGCAGGAAAGACCGGACCTGTCGGTCCTCATCCTGGACAAGGAGAAATTTTCCACAGGGGGGATGCGTAACGATTGCAAGATGAATTTCACCTATCCCATAGGCTTTCCGACAGAGTACTGGAGCAAGGAACAAGCCAATTTCTATCTGGACAAGGTCATAGAGTTCCTCAAACCCGAATTCATGGACAAAGCAAACGTGAAGACCTACCAGAGAAGGGCAGAAAAACTGGGGTGCAGCCTGCTTGAAATCAGGCAGACGCACCTTGGCACTGACGGAGGCCTTGCCCTGATCAAGGAATTACTTTCCAAGCTGGAGGAAGCAGGAGTGATCCTGTCCTTGGGCGAGACCATGACAAAAATGGATGGACAGAACCAAATTGTTTTCACCAACACGAGGGAAATCCATTATAAGAATCTTCTTGTTGCCCCGGGACGCAAGGGTTTCCTGTTTCTCCAGGAACTAATGCATGCCATCAAGGTACCCTTCGTCGACAACATCGTGGATATCGGCATTAGGGTTGAGACTCGTATCGAGCACTATCCTATCGTGCTTGATTACTATGACCCCAAATTTTATTTTCCTGAGAAAGTAAGGACCTTCTGCACCAACAGTGGCAATGCCCATGTAGTGCAGGAAAAGTACACCACGGAGAATGGAGGGGTATGGTACTCGGTCAACGGACATGCCTACTCCGCACACAGGGAGACTGACAACGGTCTGGTCAATTTCGCCATTCTCAAAACAGTGAAGTTCACCCATCCATTGGTAAGCGGCCAGCAATTCGCAGAGAATCTGGGATTACAGGCCGCCTTGATGGGTGGAGGCAAGCCCTTGATGCAACGTGTAGGGGATTTCAGGCTCAATTCCCGAAGCAAGGAGGAGACTTTCTGTGATGATCTGTACGACTTCAAGCCGACGCTCGCCTGTTGCCCCGGGGATATATCCCTGGCAATGCCAGAAAAGATACTCAGATGCATTTGGAAATCAATGAAGAACCTTGACACAATTGTCCCTGGTATTTTACATCCTTCGACCATCATGTATTACCCCGAGATTAAATTCTATGCCAACAAGCCCCAATATATCGATGAGTATTTCAGAGTCACAGAGCACATCTGGTTCGCCGGGGACGGAGCTGGCTGCTCAAGAGGCATTACCGGAGCCTGGGCCAGCGGTATCAGGGCAGCAAAGGGAATAGCAGGGGCATTGCAA
Organism: Sphaerochaetaceae bacterium; assembly: GCA_041670175.1. Taxonomy (GTDB): domain Bacteria; phylum Spirochaetota; class Spirochaetia; order Sphaerochaetales; family Sphaerochaetaceae; genus JBAXZS01. Next base: position 9,480 of record JBAXZS010000027.1, read on the forward strand.
GAAAAATAGAGAGGCAGGTAGTGATCCTGAACTGGAAACAAAGGGAAGGAAACGAGACCGCTCCTTTCCCTTTTGCTTTCACTCCAAAGGAAGGCTAGTTCTTTTCGTATTCAAACAAGTCGGCAAGCCAGGTGGTGCACAAATCAACCCATGCATGGTCCGCCACATGAGGAGTATCAACCTCCTGGTTGCACATCGACAGTCCATGACCACCATTGGCAAACAGATGCAATTCGAAGGGAATCTTATGCTGTCGTAGCGCGCTGACAAGAAACATACTGTTCTCCACAGGTACGGCACCATCACTGACAGTATGCCAGATGAAGGTGGGGGGGGTATCATCGGTAACCTGTTTCTCCAGGCAAAGAAGCTCGCGGTCCTTTTCATTTCCTCCACTGACCCACTGGGCGCTTTCCTCATGGCAAAACTGGCCTGTGGTGATCACGGGATAACATAGGATACAGGCATCGGGACGGTTCTGCTTGTCCTCAATCTTCTGCAACGCTCTCAAGCGGGGATGATCATGCAGTATGGCAAGCGAGGCCGCCACATGAGCGCCGGCCGAGAATCCTAGGATGGCAATCCTATTAGGATCACAAAGCCACTGTGTGGCATGCAGGCGAATCTTGACCACCGCATCGCTAGCCTCACAAAGAGGATTCAGGTCCTTTGCCTGCTCCTTGACTGAATATTCCAGAATGAACACATTGTAGCCTTTACCAAGAAAATAAAGGGCGACAGGATCCCCTTCTCTCCAGGAAAGGAATCTGTAGGCTCCCCCAGGACAGATAATCACAGACGGTCGGAGGTTCTTGATTCCCCCATCAGGCACATACTCATGAAGATATCCGGTAAGAGGAACCAGATTTCTCCCTGTTCCAATTTGTACTATTTTCATACCGGCGATGGTATCACGAGGAATAGACAATTGCAAACACTTTGAAGCCGAAGAAAAAATGAGAAACCGGCCATTCTAAGTCTTACTAACGGGATTTTCCAAGATACGCCACCTTGATCGCCTCGTTGGATAACAACTCCCTGCCGGTCCCTTCCATTGAGATCGATCCGGTCTCAAGAACATATCCCCTATCGGCATTTTTCAAGGCCACATTGGCGTTCTGCTCGATAAGCAGGACGGTCACTCCCTCCTCGTTGACCTTCCTGATAATGCTGAAAATCTCCTTGACCACAAGAGGAGCCAGGCCAAGGCTTGGTTCGTCCATCATGATCACCTTGGGATTTGCCATGAGGGCTCTTCCCACGGCAAGCATCTGTTGCTCTCCTCCGCTCAGTGTCCCGGCCTGTTGCCAATGTCGTTCCTTCAAACGGGGAAACAAGGAATAGACACGTTCGATATTGAGGGCCTGATTCCTCTCTTCCAACAAATAGGCACCCAGCTTAAGATTTTCCAAGGTGGTGAGATTTGAAAATACCCTTCGTCCCTCAGGAACCAAAGTGATACCTCTCTGGACAATCTTCTGGGTATCCAGACCGGTGATATCCTCACCATTGTATCTGATCGTCCCACCCTTGATGGGAATCAAACCCATAATGGAACGTAATGTAGTGGATTTCCCCGCACCATTGGCCCCGATAAGCGTGACAATCTCTCCTTCATTGACAGAAAAAGAGATTCCATCAAGCGCCACAATACCCCCATAATTGACTCTCAGGTCATTGATCTCAAGTAAGCTCATTCTTCATCCACCCCCAGATAGGCTTTGATGACCTCAGGATTGTCCTGGATTTCCTTTGGATTACCCACAGCTATGGTTTTCCCGTAGTTGAGTACATAAATCTTATCAGAAATATCCATCACAAGGTTCATGTGGTGCTCGATAAGGAAAACCGTGAGCTGGAACTGATCCTTGACCGATTTGATGAACGATGACAACTCCTCTGTCTCCTTGGGATTCATACCGGCAGCCGGTTCGTCAAGCAACAGCAGTTTTGGAGAAGTCGCAAGTGCACGTGCAATCTCCAACCGGCGCTGCTTGCCATAAGGAAGAGAGGATGCCTGATCATTACGATAGTGATCCAGGCCGACAGTCCTGAGCAATTGGTCGGATTCCTGGCGCATCTGCAGTTCCTCCGCCTTGTTAAGACCAAAAGTCGCAGAGAGCATCCCTGCCTTGATATGGGAATGTTTCGCGATCAGCACATTCTCAAACACACTCAGTTCCTTGAACAGCCGGATGTTCTGAAAAGTCCGGGCCATTCCCAAACGGGTGATTACATCAGGGGTATTGGACACCGACCTGTGGTAGACGCTCTTGTCGGAACCGATGTAATTCCTTTTCATCTTCCCTTTAGGAAAATCCTCTGCTATCACCTTGCCATCAAAAATCACTGCCCCGTTTGTCGGGCTATAGACACCGGTGATTACATTGAACGCGGTTGTCTTACCCGCACCATTCGGCCCGATAAGTGCGATTATCCGGCCACAAGGAATAGAGATGTTAAGGTCATCTACTGCGACAACCCCGCCAAACTGCATGGTCATATGTTCTGTTTTCAAAAGGAAGTCGTTCATTGCGCACCTCCTCTTTCTTGTCGCTTGTCCTGATGATGGAAGAGGCTCCTCACTCGTGCGATACATCGATCCCAGCTAAATTCACGGCTTCCCATCAAGCCTCGGCGATATACCAAGACGACAACCATCAGCAAGAGTGAGAAAATCACCATTCTGAATCCAGTTCTGAACAAGGGGACATGCCAACCTCCGATAACCAATGGCTGGTCAAAGAAACGCAACCACCACTCCTTAGATGCGGTGACCAGAAATGCGCTCAGGATGCTCCCTGTGACACTCCCGATACCACCGATGACAATAATCAAAAGGATGTCATAGGTTAAGGAAATAGAGAAGGTCTTAGCCTCTATGCTCCGCATGTACATTGCCAACATACCTCCTGACAAAGCAGAGAAGAAGGAACTGACCACAAAACTCATTTCCTTATGTTTGAACAAGTTGATTCCCATCGCCTCAGCCGCTATCTCATCTTCCCTGATAGCCTTGAAGGCACGTCCATACGAAGATTTTATCAATAGCACCATAAAGGCAATGCACAAAGCGGTAATTATAAAAGGAGTCACCATGGAAGGAACAAGAGACCCAAACATCTTGGGAAAGGTGGGAATCTTGTTCAGGCCATAGGAGCCATTGGTGATCCCGTCCAGCTGGGGAGAAGAAAAAATCGCACGGACTATCTCGGACATCCCAAGTGTAGCGATTGCAAGATAGTCGCTCTTCAACCGCAAGACTGCAATACCGACCAAAGCCGCCAAGGCTGAGGCCAGGAGGGCGCCAAGCAACAAGGCAATGAAAGGATAGATACTCTGCACCCAGGAGGGGGCAGTAGCTATGGCAACCTTAAAGGAACGCAAGGCAGGATTGATTCCATTCACATAATAGACCCCGTCAAGGCTCTTCACAGGAATGAGCAAGATGGCTGTCACATACGCACCGATAGACATGAAACCTGCCTGCCCCAGGCTGAACAATCCGGTGAAGCCGTTGAGAAGGTTCATTGATACAGCCACCAAGGCCAGAATCGCGCTCTTCTCCAAAATAGAAATCAACATGCCATGCTGGGCATGATGAAAGTTCAGATAATAGAGATATGCAAACAAGAGAAGTAGGCTTGCAAGAGAAAGAATAGCATTCCTTTTATGTTTCATCATACCTTCTCCTGGGTTTTCTCACCGAAAAGACCTGTCGGTTTCACCAAAAGCATCACGATAAGTAAAAGAAAGGTGAAAGCGTCAGAGAAAGTCGAATATCCCAAGGCGACCAACAGGGTTTCCACCATTCCTATGAAGAAACCCCCGATCACAGCTCCTCCAATATTGCCAATACCCCCGAATACCGCCGCAACAAAACACTTGAGCCCGGGAAGGGTTCCAGAAAAAGGAGTGACTGACATACGATCGGTGAAATAAAGGATGGATCCCACTGCTGCAAGAAAAGATCCGATGGCAAAAGTCACCGAGATTATCGCATTGATATTGATACCCATCAATTTAGCTGTCTCAAAATCCTTGCTCACCGCTCTCATCGCCATACCCGTCTTTGTCGTATTAACCAAAATCATCAAAAGAATGACCAGCACAATAGTAAGAATCGGGGTAAGCAATGTCACAAAAGAGGCGCTCAGCTCCCCCAGATGAAATATTCTCTTGAGAAAAGGAATCTCTGGATACCCACGGGGAATGGCCGTGAACAAATAGGTCGCAAGATTCTGCAAAAGATAGGAAACCCCAATGGCACTGATCATGATTGACATGCGAGGGGAGCTGCGCAAAGGGCGATAGGCGATTTTCTCAATGCCCACACCCATCAGCGTGGTCACCACAAGCGTGATGACTATGGAAAGCGGCCAAGGAAGACTTGCCATGGCGAAAATCATAAAATACCCTGCCATCATGAAGATGTCTCCATGGGCAAAATTAATCAATCGGAGGATTCCATAGACCAAGGTGTAACCAATGGCTATCAAGGCATAAGCCCCCCCCAAGGAAATTCCAGTAAGACAATGCTGCAGGATGGTTGTCGAACTCATTGGGATATCTCCAATACCAAAGTCCGTTTCTTTGGTGAAAACAAACAGGCCGGGAAGGTTTCCCGTCCCGGCATACTACGGATTGAATTGCTACTGAATCCTGACAGTCTTCAAGAACTTGAAGGCGCCATCCTTGACAACCTTGATAAAGGCCATGTCTTTCTCGGCATCGCCATTGGAATCGAAAGCAATCTTGCCTGTCACCCCATCGATTTGTGTACTGACCAAGGCGGCACGGATATCGGAACCCTTGGTGGAGTTTGCGGTCTCGATAGCCTTGAGAGCGACCAGATATGCATCATAACCAAGCGCCGATACGGCAGGAATGATCTCAGGTTGCTTGTTTGCGACAAGATAGGGCTTGAAACCCTTGATGAACTTTGCAGCCTCATCAGTGGCAGGGTCCGCATCGTCAAAGAACGTCGAGAGCACAACACCCTCAGCAGAAGCCCCTGCGTTCTCAATGATGGACGAATTTTCCCAAGTATCACCTGCCATAATCTTTGCCTTGATTCCAAGCTCACGGGCCTGCTTGATGATAAGCGGGGCGGTGGCAATGGAGGATGGTGCAAAAATGACATCAGGGTTGGTGGCCTTGATATTGGTCAAAATGGACTTGAAATCGGTGGTGTTGGTCTGGAACTGCTGCTCACTCACTACTTTTCCTCCGAGAACGACAAAAGCCTTGCTGAAGAAATTGCCAAGACCTGAGGAATAGTCATCGCCAAGCTGGGTGATGACCGCAGCTTTCTTGGACCCTTCCTGCCATGCATAGTTTGCCATAACAGTTCCCTGGAACGGGTCAAGGAAGCAAACACGAAAATAATAATCATTTCCTTGAGTCACCTGGGGGTTCGTGCAGGAACAGCCTATTGCGGGAACCTGGTTGTCAGAGAAAATGGCACCGGCTGCAATGGACACGCCTGAACCGTAGGAACCCAGGATTACAGAAGCTTTGGCACTGATAAGACTCTGGGCCGCAGTGACAGCCTCGGTCTTGTCGGACTTGTTGTCAGCCTCGACCAATCTTACCTTGTAGGTCTCGCCCTTGATGGTTACCGTAGGATACTGCTGGTTGGCATACCTGATGCCCAGCACTTCCTGATAGCCACCGCCGCCGTTTTCGCCAGTCTGTGGTTCAAAAACGCCGATAACGACTTCTTTCTCTCCGCCTTTGCTCTCTTTTTCCCCTGTTGCAAAAACGAATGAACAAGAAAGAAGCACGATTAGCAAACAAACAGCTAGTTTCTTCATAATGACCTCTCCTCAACAATTAATTCATTATATTAGTAGAGAACCCCTCCCGTGCAAGAAAAAACAACACAAAAGAGCAAAAAAATTTGCATTTTATCATTCTATTTTCTTCTGGCACCTCTTAATTTCCCCTCAAACGCTTCCCAATCCATGGAGAAAAAAAGAAATCGGCAAGAACCATCGGGCAACATCCTTCTTGCAAGAAAGACAATTGAGACATCCGCCCAATCCTATAGGGGTGGTTCTCAAGAAGTTGATAACCGTACAATTTGGAGGGGGAGGACATCTCTGACTATCAAAGAAGTAACCACAGCTAGAGGTGGAAGACTGCATGCTGTCGCCTGCCACAAAATAATTTCGAGGAACCAAAGGACTCAAAAATATCCGATTGGAAGAGACTCGTTGCCACCAGAAAGCTTTTCTGATGAAGAAGTTGGTCAAAGCAATACAAGACTTATTGACAGAACCTGCAGGACAAGACGAGACACGTAGTCATGACAGGAAAAACGCTTCCTTTGGGGCTACCTCACTGGATATGCCAAGATGCCATGGCCGGTAAGCATTTATGCTTGGGAGTGAAATCCAACTATCATGACAGAGCTAAAGACCAATCTGCCAAGAGGTAGCAAAAAAAAGAAGAAAGAGAGAAACTACCAAAGGAGAAGCCCTCAACTCCCTGTTTGATCACTACATCGACCAGCATCCTGGTACTTGTCCACAATCCGTCAATAACCTCCAAATACCCTTTTAGCCTTTCCCCCACAATCGGGATTCCACCGAAAGGGATAGCCAAGGAAGAGCATCAGGAGAGGAAAAACGCCAAACATCCATCCAAAAAGTCAAGCATAATATAATTCTATGCAGAACCTAGGCGCTGGATCCTTGACAGCAATTCATCAAGCGAGTCATGGGTGATCAGCGGATTGAGGAGGGTGAACTTAAGATAGGTCTTCCCCCTATACACGGTCTGTCCGATGACCGCACCTTCAAGAAGCAAGGCACGCCTGACTTTTTTATTCACCTCATCACTGGCAGCAAGACGGAACACCACGGAACTCAAGGACGGAGCAGTAACCACACTAAAGGCGGAATCGGCAACAAGCCTTTGGTACACATAGGCCGCATTCTCGATGCAGGTGTCGATAATCTCACCATACCCGTCCTTCCCTCGGCATTGGAAGGAAACCCACACCTTAAGCGCATCGAAACGTCGGGTGGTCTGTATCGACTTGCCTACCAGATTGGTATAGCCGTCTTCTTCATCCTCTTCCCTATTAAGATAGCCGGCATGAAGCATAAACGGCTCCATGTCTTTTCCTTGTTTCACC
>JBAXZS010000028.1:0-16506 GCA_041670175.1 Sphaerochaetaceae bacterium
AAGGTCTTGGCAAAGCAAAGGAGCAGGGTCGCGATATCCAGACCATCGCCATTGACACATGGGGAGTGGATTTTGTCCTGCTCGATAAGCAGGGACTAATGATCGGTTCTCCCATGAGCTACCGGGACAAAAGGACTGAAGCCGTCATTTGTCCGATTGGACAAGAGGAGCTGTACAGGCGTACGGGCATACAGAAGATGAGCTTCAATACTCTCTATCAGCTTCTGGCGCTCAGACAGGAAGACCCTTCCTTGTTGGAAAAGGCCGAACATCTGCTGATGATTCCTGATTATCTTTCTTATCGGTTGACTGGTTGCATGCATCAGGAATATACCAATGCGACCACAACCAATCTGGTTGACGCTGAAAAACGTGATTGGGACAGGGAACTCATAGAGCGGTTAGGGTTCCCTTTGCGGTTGTTTGGCGGGCTGACAAACCCAATGCAACCTTATGGGACACTTTCCGATTGGGTTGCTCAGACCATCGGGTATGGAGCTACGGTTCTCTGCGCCCCAAGCCATGATACGGCGAGTGCGGTCCTTGGTTCTCCTCTCAGTGAGGATTCCGCATTCATCTCCAGTGGCACTTGGTCCTTGCTGGGGTGTGTCATTGACAAGCCAATCACCACAGAAGAAGCGAGAGAGGCAAACTTCACCAACGAAGGTGGAGTGGAAGGGTCATATCGGTTTCTTAGGAACCTGATGGGATTATGGATGATCCAATCCTTGCAGAAGGAATGGGAAGGGAACCCTTCCTTTGATGCCATATGTGACGCAGCGAAGGAAGCGAAAGACTTTCCTTCCCTTATTGATGTTGTGGATAATCGTTTTCTTGCCCCACAGTCGATGGTCAAGGAGATTACGGATGCGTGCAAGGATAGCGGGCAGAGTGTTCCTCGGACACTGGGGGAGTTTGCCCAGTGTATCTACCTGAGTTTGGCAAAAGGATATGCCCTGGCTATTGAAAGCCTGGAGAGACTTACAGGAAAAACCTTCTCCCATATCGCGATAGTGGGAGGTGGCTCGAAGGACACCTATCTGGATGAGTTGACCGCTTGCATGACAGGCAAGAAGGTGATTGCAGGTCCATCGGAAGGGACTGCCATCGGGAATCTGCTCTCACAGATGATCGCATCAGGAGAAATCAAAGATGTCAGGGAAGCACGCCAGGTGTTGCGTGTCTCAGTGAAAACACAATCGTTTGGAGGATAAAGACAAGAATGTACGAAGATGCAAGGAAAGCCTATGCAGAATATGGTATCGATACCGAACAAGCCATTGAGAGGCTTAAGACCATACCTATCTCGTTGCACTGCTGGCAAGGAGATGATGTATTGGGATTTGAGAAGAAATCCCAGGCGCTCTCCGGGGGTATACAGACGACAGGAAATTACCCTGGTCGTGCAAGGAACAGTAAGGAGCTGATGCAGGATCTTGATGTCGCTATCTCGGAAATAGGAGGGACCAAACGGCTTAATCTGCATGCAAGTTATGCAATTACCAAGGAAGAGGTGGAACGGGATGAGCTTGAGCCAAGACATTTCGCCGCCTGGGTCGAGTATGCAAGACAACAGCACCTTGGTTTGGATTTCAATCCGACTTTCTTCAGCCATCCGATGGTCAAGGACAATCTGACACTTTCCAGCCCAAATGAGGAAGTCCGCTCCTATTGGATCCGGCATGGACAGTGCTGCAGACGCATCGCTTCCTCGTTTGCCAAGGAACTTGGGGGTCATTCACTCTGTAATGTATGGATTCCCGATGGATACAAGGATGTCCCTTCCGATCGGCTTGGACCGAGAATGCGTCTGAAAGAGAGTCTTGATGCTATCTTTTTTGAGCGTCTCGAGGGAGTCATCGACAGTGTCGAATCAAAGGTGTTTGGCATCGGGCTTGAATCGTTCACGGTTGGGAGCAATGAGTTCTACAATGCGTATGCTTCCCATCATCCCGGGGTTTTCCAGCTTCTTGACAATGGGCATTTTCATCCGACCGAGATGGTTAGCGAGAAACTTTCCGCCTTGCTCTGTTTCGCTAAGTATGTGCCGCTTCATGTAACCCGTCCGGTACGTTGGGACAGCGATCATGTGGTCCTTCTGGATGATGAATTGAAGGAAATAGCCAAAGAGATAGTACGGAATGATGCGATTGAACGGGTGTTGATAGGTTTGGATTTCTTTGATGCCTCGATTAACCGTATTGCTGCATGGATTATCGGAACGAGAAACATGCAAAAGGCATTGCTTTTCGCCTTGCTGCAACCTTCTTTGGAGATGAGGGAATTGCAGGATACTGCACAGTTCACAAAGCTGATGGCCTTGAATGAAGAGATTAAGATGTTGGATCTGGGTTCTGTCTATGACGAGTTCTGCAGAAGAGAACACGTTGATGTTGGTATGAAGTGGTTTGACCGTATCCAGGATTATGAACGGACGACCCTTTTCAAGAGGTAAGATTATGGACAGCAAAGCATATCGGGAATTTATTAAAATCTGTACAGATGGGTTCGTACAGGGGTGGCATGAACGTAATGGAGGGAATCTCTCCTATCGCATGACCGAGGAGGATATCGCCGAAACAGAGCCTTTCTTCAAAAGAAAATCTTCCTCTCATCCGCTTGGGAATGCGATACCGGTTCTTTCTGGAGCCACCTTTATGGTCACAGGCTCGGGTCGTTTCATGCGCAATGTCAGTCTTGAGCCGGAGAAGAACTTTGGCATCATCCGTTTGGATGATACAGGGTCTTCCTATTCCGTGCTTTGGGGATTGGAGGATTCAAGGCCGACAAGTGAATTGCCTACGCATCTGATGAACCACGCAGCAAGGATGTCCGTCACCAATGGTAAGTGCAGGGTTATCTACCATGCTCATCCGGCGAATATCACCGCATTGACCTATACCATCGAGCCTAATGCAAAAACGCTTTCCCGGATTCTCTGGCAAAGCGAGACGGAATGTGCGGTCGTGTTTCCTGAAGGTATCGGGATTGTTCCCTGGATGGTTCCCGGAGGTACCGAGATTGCCAAGGCGACCAGTGTCCTTATCAAGGAATATCCTGCGGTGGTCTGGGCTTTTCATGGGGTGTTCTGCAGTGGCTCGACCTTCGACGAGGCGTTCGGGTTGATGCACACCATCGAGAAAGCCGCGGAGATTTACCTGAAGGCAAAAAGTATTGGCATCATCAATACCATTAGCGATGACAATCTCAGGGTGTTGGCAAAGGCGTTTTCCGTTCATATCAACGAGGCTTTTCTCGATTGAATCACTGACAAGGGAGGTCTGGCATGAGGGAGAGAAAGAAACTGAATGGTGGCGACAACCTGGTGGGATATGTGTTCATCAGTCCTTGGCTGTTGGGATTCCTGCTTTTCTCTCTGATTCCGATGCTTGCGTCCTTATATTATGCATTTTGTGATTATGACATTCTGGGAAGTCCCGTGTTTTGTGGGGGGGCGAACTTTGTCAAGATGATGCATGACAAACTTTTTTAGCAATCGTTGAAAGTCACCTTCTTCTATGCCTTTGTCTCTGTTCCTCTCCGGCTTCTTTTCGCTTTCTTCATCGCGCTTCTTTTCAATAAGGGGACGAGGGCCATCAGAGTGTATCAGGCAATCTATTACATCCCCTCACTTGTCGGAGGATCGATTGCCATCGCTGTCACGTGGCGAAGACTTTTCATGGCTGATGGCGCGTTCAATGCGTTTTTGAAGTTTTTCGGAATTACTAGTGCTGTCTCATGGATCGGCAGGCCTTCAACAGCAATCTGGACTTTGATTATTCTTGCCATCTGGCAGTTCGGCTCCTCGATGCTTATCTTTCTTGCAGGTTTGAGACAGATACCAAAGACCTACCATGAGGCAGCGCAAATTGATGGGGCGGGAAAGTGGATGCAGTTCTTGCATATCACTCTGCCCCAGATTACCCCGGTCATCTTTTTTAATCTTGTCATGCAACTTATCAATGGTTTTACTGTATTCACCCAGGCCTTTGTCGTTTCAGGTGGCTCAGGAGATCCTTTGAACAGTACGTTGGTATACGCATTGTATCTTTATCAACGGGCCTTCAAATATTATGACATGGGGTATTCAAGTGCACTGGCTTGGGTACTGGTACTGATCATAGGTCTTTTCACGGGCCTTGTTTTCAAGACCTCGAACAGTTGGGTGTTCTATGAAGCAAAGGAGGGCAAATAAAATGACCGAACATGGAAAATATCTGGCAAAGCATCTCAGTGGACAAATTCTGTTTCATGTTTTTGTGATAGTTCTTGGCTTTTTCATGCTCTACCCTGTGTTGTGGATGGTCTCCAGCTCATTCAAGGCGAATGCAGAGATTTTCAGCACTACTAATTTGATTCCCACCTCCTTTCATTGGGATAATTATATCCGTGGATGGAAATTCAACAATTCAATCTCGTTCTCGACTTTCTTCAAGAACTCCTTCTCTTATACCATTCTCAGTACTATCGGGGCTGTGCTTGCTTCTTCATTGGTTGCTTATGGTTTTGCGCGCATTCCGTTCAGAGGGAGAGGTTTCTGGTATGCGGTGATGTTTGTGACGATGATGCTTCCTTATCAGGTGGTCATGGTCCCTCAGTTCATCATGTTCCAGAAGATAGGATGGGTAAACTCGTTCAAGCCTTTGATCATCCCCCAGTTTGCCGGGCTACCTTTTTTCATCTTCCTGATGATTCAGTTCATACGGCAGATACCATATGAGCTTGACGATTCCGCCAAGATTGATGGATGTAACCGATTTGGGGTGTTTTCCCGGATTTTGTTTCCCTTAATCCAACCTGCGGTCATCACCAGTGCCATCTTTAGTTTCTATTGGCGTTGGGATGATTTCCTTGGGCCTTTGCTTTATCTTAACAATCCCAAGCTTTATCCTGTTTCCCTTGCGCTCAGGATGTTCAGTGATCCACAGACATCAACTGACTGGTCGGCTGTTTTTGCAATGGGGACGTTGAGCTTGCTTCCTGTTATCATCATTTTTCTTATCTTCCAGAAATATATTGTGGAAGGGCTGGTGACGACTGGCATGAAGAATTAAAGGGAGGATGGATATGAGAGATCCATATCAAGATGCCTGTGTGCGGAACGATGCCCAAAAAGCGATTGCTAGGCGGTATATGGAAAGCAATCCCATTGTGGAGTATACCTTGCGCTCCTATTGTAGTGAAGGCATTGTGAGAAACAATGATTCGCGGTATGTAGCTGATTTGCACACGCTGTTTCCTTCTGCTCCTTTGGGATATGTCTGCTACCTTTGGGGGCAGTTCTTGAGTACTGATGGTTCTTCGCGTGATGCTTTGCTCATTCCTTATGGACCATCCGAGGTATATCTTAATGGAAAGCTGATTGTGGAGAGCAATGTAAGAACGGAAAGGGACAGTTCCGCCATGTCCTTTGTTTTTCCTTTTAGAAAAGGAGCCAACAATGTGGTTCTCTGCTTCGAGAACACTGTCGCGGGATTCGGTGCGGAGTTTGGTACCTGGCTTGGGAAACTTGAGTATTACTTTCTCATGCCTAAAAAGGAACAGGAAGGATTTCTGGTGTCCCGTCCGATTTTCAAAAGGCTTGACCATATATCGACCATGACCGTGCAGACCTTGCCTTGGGCCAGGGACAGAGAAGACCAATGTACCGAAGATTCCTTCTCCCGGCTTTTCCCTGAGGCGGGCAAAGGGGAATATGCTGTTGCACTCGCTTTGTTCTTGTGCAAGGAGGATACAGAGCTTCTCCTCAGCAAAGTATCAATCGTCCTTGTGGATGGAAAACGACTTGCGGCTCCTTATTTCTTGGTGAAGGGAAAACATGAGGTTTTGCTAGTCTCGGAACGAAAAGAAGATTCCTGGGGTTTCAAATGTAAGGGCAAGGGGGTGTTTTCTAACGCATTGCTTACTTTTCCAAGTGACCTTGTATGGTCATTCGCAGGTCCGTTCTCTTCCCTTGATGATGCGCTTGCCCGTATAAGCAAACGGAGAGTGTTCGAAACCAGCCAGGGATTTTCCTTTTGGAAACTTGACCGCAAAAATACGTGGGTCCGCATGTACAATGACAACAACTTGTTCGGACATTGGAACTATCCTCTTGGCGTCACCTTGTATGGACTGGCCATGACCGAGCGTGCATATCGGAAGCGTTGTCCTGAGTTCTCCCAATGTATTCATACCTACTTGAATGCGCATCTTAATGCCTCAATCTCGACATATCAGTATGCAATATGGGACAAACAGACCTTCAAGGGGTCAACCGCTGTTCATCATCTGATGACTTCACTGGATAGTCTGGATGACTGTGGATCCTTTTGCTCAACCTTGCTTGAACTTGCCAAAGACCATGAGCTGGAGGAGTATGCAAAAATTGTCTCTGCGGTTGCAGAGCATATATTGAGGAAGCAGCCAAGGCTTGAGGATGGCACGTTCTACAGAAAGCAACAGATGCATGCGTTCCATAACATGACGATGTGGGCTGATGACTTGTACATGTCTGTTCCGTTCATGGTCCGGTACAGCCAGTATGCGCAGGATCCCTCGGTCTTGGATGATGCAGCAAGGCAATTCCTCGGTTTCAAGAAACGATTATACCTTCCGGAGAAACAACTGTTTTCCCATGTCTATGATTTTAAAAGAAATCTTGCAACCGGTATTCCTTGGGGACGTGGTAATGGCTGGGTCCTGTTCAGCCTTTCGGAATTGCTTCAGGTTTTGCCTTTCAACCATCCCCTCAGGAAGGAACTGGTTGAACTGTTTGCCTCGATGTGCAGTGGTTGTGGCAGGCTCCAGGATAAGGAAGGGCTGTGGCATCAGGTGCTCGATATGCCTTCCTCGTATCAGGAGACAAGTTGCACTGCGATGTTTGTCGCTTCCTTCTGCCGGGGTATTAAAAACGGTTGGCTCAAGGATACCGAACTATTCACCAATCTTGCGAAAAGAGGAGCTGAGGGCTTGAGGAAATCCTGCATTGACACTGAAGGGCATGTCCATGGTGTCTGCAGAGGATCGGAATTCTCTTGTTCTCCCAACTATTATGCGAAAAAGCTGCTACCCCGTTTGGATGATACCCATGGTATCGGTATTGTGCTGATTGCACTCGATGAAATGGACACATTGGAGGGAAGACAACCATGAGATGGAGTACAGTTCACTCGGTTCTTTCCTTTGGCGCCCTTGGGGATGGGAAGACCTTGAATACTGCAGCAATCCAAAGTGCCATTGACTGCACTTCAGCGGAAGGCGGGGGTGTCGTTTTTATTCCAGAGGGGGTCTTCCTTTCCGGGGCTGTCTTTCTCAAGAGTGGTGTCTCCCTGCGACTCGATGAGTCAGCGGTGTTGAAGGGAAGTGCGGATATCACTGATTATCCCTCCAGTCAGACCAGATTTGAAGGAAGGACCTGTTTTTGGCCCTGCGCATTGATCAATGCAAAGGATTTGGACGGACTTCATGTGTATGGCAAAGGTACCATCGATGGGAACGGGGTTCCTTTTTACCATGCGTTCTGGGAGAAACGGAGAGAAGCGATTCTTCAGAACAAGGCATTTGTGAACTGGGAGGTTCCTCGTCCAAGACTCCTATTCATTGAAAAGTGCAAACATGTCTCCCTTGAGGAGTTCCGGTTGAGGAACTCGGGATTTTGGAATATCCATCTCTATGATTGTGACGATGTGTTTGTCCGAGGGATAGATGTCGCCTCTCCTCACAGCGGGGAGACCAGGGCTGCAAGTACCGACGGCATTGATATTGACGCCTGCCAGCATGTTGTCCTGTGTGATAGCACCTTCAATGTGGATGATGACTGCATCTGTCTCAAAGGTGGCAAAGGGCCGGATGCTCTTCAGCTGAATCGGGTCACCAAGGACATTTTAGTGGAGAATTGCAAAGTGGGGTTTGGTCATGGGGTTGTGACCTTCGGTAGCGAGGCCTGCCATGTCGAGGATGTGATGATCAGAAATCTCCAGGTCACAGGAGAGAATCAGTTGGTACGGTTTAAGTTTCGAGAGGATACCGACCAGCATTTTGAACATATCACCTTTGAGGATATCGATATGATCGATGGGTGGGTGTTCAGTATCCGGCCCTGGGTCAATCGTCAGGATGAGGTCTTAGGGAATGGCTTACCCTCAACAATCAGGAATCTTGTGGTGCGGAGGGTACATGCAAGGAAAGTCCTCAGCCCTGGGATCATCAAGGCTGTTCCTCCTTTGGTCACCATAGAGAATCTGAGGATAGAGGATGTGTCCATCACCACCAGAAAGGAGGGGAAAAGGAAGCTTGACCGTCATGATGTCTTGGAGGAAGCCGATGAAGCCAATCCAAAACAGCTTAGGATTCAAGGGGTGTCTTCCCTTACCATAAAGAATCTTGTCATTGACAGGAAGGCAATAGGGAATCAAGGAGGTTTGTTACTTGGGGATGAGGATATTGCGATGCACAATGATTTGCATTGAGAGATGGAAAAAGGAGTAAGAAAAATGAAAAAAGGTATTGTTGTTCTGATGATTGTCGCATTGCTGCTGACTTCCGCCTCCCTCTTCGCTCAGGGGGCAAGGAACAGGTGGCGACAGGTACGACACCAAGTGAGATGAGACTGGCCTGGTGGGGGAATCCTACCCGTGATGAGCGGACCATCAAGGTCGCCGACCTGTATATGGGTGCGCATCCAAAAGTGAAAATAGAGACGGAGACCACAGGATGGGCCGGCTACTGGGACAAAATGAACACCCAGGCTGCGGCAGCTTCCCTTCCTGATTTGATGCAGCATGACTATGCTTATATGTTGCAATGGGTGCAAAGGAAGCAGTTGCTTCCCCTGGATGAGTATGTGCAGAGCGGGGTGCTTGACCTCTCAAATGTGGACGCATCCTACCTGCAGCCCGGCAAGGTGGATGGCAAGTTGTATGGGGTCAATCTTGGTTCCAATGCCGTGTGTCTCACATACGATCCCGCGGTGCTTGCCAAAGCAGGTATCCCTGAACCCGATTCCACAACCTGGACCTGGGAGGATTTTGAGAAGATGGCCTTGACCATCTACCAGAAGACAGGAGTGAAGACGATGCCGTTCTTCACCACCGATCCGAAGGTGGGCTTTGACAACATGATCAGGCAGACGGGGGCTTCGACCTATGCGAAAAACGGAGGAGGGCTTGGTTTCACAGATACCACCGTGTTGAAGGAATACTATGCGATTCAGCTCCGGTTGCTCGCTTCAGGTGCCTTGATTGACCCGGAGACCGCATTTATCAATGTCACTCAGGCTGAGAGCGAGTTTGCCAAGGGGCACAGTTGGGTTGAATGGATCTGGTCCAACCAGTATGTAGCCACCCAGGCAGGGGCCAACCGCCCTCTGAAACTAGCATTGCTGCCACAGATTAAGAATCCGAAGCAGAAGGGGACCTTTATCAAGGCGTCAATGTTCTTTGCAATTCCCGCTTCCGCCAAGAATCCCAAAGATGCTGCGGCCTTTATAAGCTATTTCACCAACGACCTCGCCGCCAACGAGGTGCTGATGGGAGAGCGGGGGGTGCCTGTCGCCACGAAGGTACGTACCCAGTTATCCAAGGAAGTCAATGAGGTCAACCAGCAGATTTTCCAGCTCATTGACCTTGCAGGCAAGAACAGCAGTCCTATTGATCCCCCGGATCCTTCCAAGGGAGGTGAGTTTCTCAAGATGTTCCGTGATGAGACCATGGAAATACTGATGAAGAAAGTCAGCATCGATGAGGGAGTCAAGTCCATCATGGAACAGGGTAATGCGATTCTGAAGTAACCGGTTCCAAGAAATCCTGGGGGTTTGCAAAAGGCGAACCCCCATTTTCTGTATGACGGGCATGCCATCAGTCTCGGGTGAAATTCCCAAGGGGCGTAGTTGCCGACGAACCCGATAGCGACTTGCAAGTTTCGCATTGCGAGGTGCGGGAGAGAAGAAGCAATAGCGGAATCGTGGCCTGACGGACAGGAAGCTGATAGTAGGCAGGTGAAGGGGACAAGCTGGCTATATTCAGTAAATCCTAAAGGCAATATGACCTTCATCTGTAAATCAGGCGGGTAAACGAGGAAAGAGTGATGACTTATCCCGTGAGGTCTCCACAGCGTACGAGGCTGCAACATCGCTTATGACGACGTAGTAATAACGAATGCAAAGAAGTCAGCAGAGGCCATAGTAGCCGAGAGGCGAAGGGCCGAACAACCGAGATTCGTTGATCGGAATGTATGTCCCTTTCAATAGTCTGACGAGTGGCGGAACCGAAGCGTAGTTGAGGGAAAACCACAGGTGCATAGGATGATTTGAAGGGAAGCGGAAAGGAGAGAGACGAGACATGTCAGAGATGCTGGACAGAATCCTAGGTGACACCAACATCCATCTAGCCTCCCAGCGTATGGTGAGCAATGCGGGGGGGAGCGGAATCGATGGGGTCACGGTCCAGGAGCTTGGAGAGTATCTCAAAAGCAACTAGGCACGCATCAAAGGGGAAATCCAGGGTAGGACGTACCGACAGGTGCCGGTGAGACGGGTTGAAATCCCCAAGCCGAACGGAGGAGTGCGGAAGCTTGGAGAGTCCCCACAGTTGTCGACAGAATGATTGAGCAGGCCATGGTGCAGGTGCTCAGTCCGGTGTTTGAGCCGATATTCAGCGACTACAGCTATGGATTCAGACCTGGCAGAAGATGCCAGATGGTCATAGAAGAACTGCTTGAATACTTCAATGCGGTCTGCACTTGGATAGTGGACATCGACCTTGAGTAGTTCTTCGACAATGTACCGCAAGATAAGCTGATGAATTACGCTGGTCGCATGATACAGGATGGAGATGTGGAATCCTTGATAAGGAAATACCTCCAGGCCGGTGTCATGGAGGACGGCCGATACGAGAAAACTAATCTTGGGACACCGCAAGGAGGCAACTTATCGCCTTTGTTGAGCAACGTCATGCTCAATGAAATGGATAAGGAGCTTGAGAAACGAGGGCTGAACCTCACCAGATATGCAGATGACCGCGTCATCGCTGTCAAGAGCGAGTTCAGCGCCATAAGGGGCATGCACTCAGTCACGGGTTGGATCGGGAAGAAGCTTGGGCTTAAGGTCAACGCAACAAAGACGCATGTAACAACACCGTCCAAGTTGAAATACCTAGGATATGACTTCTACAAGGACCCAAGTGTGAAACGATGGGAGGCAAGGCCACATCAAGACTCCAAGGACAAGTTCAAGGCTAAGCTGAAGCTTCTGTGTTGCAGAAGCTGGAGCATAGACTTCACGACAAAAGTCAGAAAGCTCAATGAGGTCATACGAGGATGGATTAACTACTTCATCATCGGAAAGATGAAGACGGTGTTAATAGGAATCGATGAACACTTGAGGACGATGCTTAGAGTTGTAATCTGGAAGCAGTGGAAGGTACCTTCGAAGCGTGAATGGGGATTGAAGAAACTGGGCATCGGCAAAGACCTTGCCAGATGCACAGCATACTGTGGTAACAGATATTACTGGGTAGCCACAAAGACCTGTTTAAGCAGAGCAGTATCCAAGGCAATATTGACAAGACGAGGTCTTGTCAGTTGCGTGGACTACTACGCAGACAGGAGGCATACCTTGCAGCTTGGTTAAACCGCCATATGCCGAACGGCACATACGGCGATGTGAGAGGAAGGTTTTTCGGGTTTCAGCCCGAAAAACTAACCTACTCGATTACGATTGGCATGACCAGTTTGTTGGGGAAGTCCTCTACGAGAGTTGCAGTGCTTGTTGTCAGCCGACGGTAAGAGTGTCTACCGTGAGGGGGACCACGAACAAGAAAACAGAGGTAATTACTTGAATTTCAGCCTTTCTGCCATGACAAAGGGCTTAGCTCATCAATCCAATTTCGAAATTGTCGGATACAGCGGAAGGAAACGTTGGTAGAGGGCATTGTAATGGGCAACCGATGCTGGGTTTGGAGTATACTGTTCGTTGGGCTGACGGGAAAGGATGCTGGTGATGAATTCCGAGTAGGAAGCGATACGGCCTGTTTTGACTAGAACGACAGACGCAAGAGCCATGCTTGGGAGAACATCGCTGTTGCCGTAGACAACAACACGAGAGTTGAAAACATCACTGAAAATCTGACACCAGACAGGCTCTGCCGCGCCACCACCGATAAGAGAGATAACCTTGGCTTGAATGTTCAGATGCTCAAGGCCCTTACGGAGAGAGAAAGCAACGCCCTCGAGAGCGCTGCGAGCAAGATCGGCTTTGGCCGTCTTGCTGTCCAGGCCCACATATGCGCCACGGATCTTGCTGTCGGAAACAGGGAAACGTTCGCCGACCAGATAGGGAAGGCAAAGCAGATCCTGAGAAAGATGTTCATCCTTTGATAACAATTCGTGAAGAAGATCGTATTTCGATTTCTCGTCTGGATAGAGCATGTTAGCAAGCCACTTATGGACGGATGCCGCATTGAGAATGGGAATGACGTTGATGAACCGGTCGCGATTGATAGCGGCGAGATTGAAAACGCCTGGGAAGACGCTGTCGGAAATGGTGGCGATCCAGCCACTTGTACCGAGGTTGATGTTCAGCTCGCCCAGGTTGACGATTCCGCTTGCAAGCGTTGTGGCACCGGCATCTCCTGAACCTGCAAAGACATCAGTTCTCTGAGAGAAACCTGTTTCTTTGCTTGCGAGGGCTGTGACTTTGCCAATTTGTTCGTCCGCATAATGGATGTCGGGAAGGATGATGGGGTTGATAAGTTCGTCGAGACCTGGAACATACTTCTTGGAAAGAATGTCCATCATCCCGGAAGTTGCCATACTGGTCACGTCAGACGCAAAGACGCCGGTAAGACGGAACAGGAGATAATCTTTGGCGGAGATTAGGATGTGGGCCGTCCTAGCGTAGGCTTTGGGTTCATTTTTCTTAAGCCATAGAAGTTTGGCAAGAGGGATGGAACCGTTCATGGAGATGGAAGTTCGTTCAGATATTGATTTGGAGATTTGTGTGACAAAATCACCAGCGCGCTGGTCATTGTAGAGAATGGCCGGGCGAAGGAGGTTGCCACCCTTGTCTAAGAGGATGAGATCCTGCATTTGACCAGAGAAAATCAGATAATCGACCATGGGAGCATCGAAACGTTTTGTGAGAGCAATGAACTTAGCCCACCACTCCTCGGGGTCCTGTTCGATAAAAAGACCGCTGTTTGCTGTGGACAATTCTTCCTTCCCAGAAAAGATCTGCTTCTGATTTTCATCAAGCACGACACATTTGATTGCCGTGGTACCAAGATCGAATGTCGCGATTATTGCCATTGCTCTTTTGCCCTTCCCAAGTCTTTCAGATAAGTCTCAAGTACGCTTGGCGAAACATTGAGTCGTTTGAGAATCTCAGTTCCGATGATAGCACCGTGAAAGCCATCGGCATATAATTTGGCGACTCGCTCGGCCGTGCTGATTCCGAAACCGGCAAAACCCAATACGTCTTTCCGGGTGAGAGAACGCTCGAGCATTGGATGATAGACATCCTTGATCTGCACGGTTCCCGTCTGCCCGACATAAAGTTGCTCGTAGACAAGTGGGAAATCGGAGAAGACCTCATCCATTTTACTGCCAGACATCTTTGGATTTACAAAACCGATGACATCGATTCCGTCCACACCGACTTCTTTGCGGATTTCTTTACGGACGGCAAGCGATGCATCGGGAACGACCATTCCGTCGATAAGACGGTTTTTTGCAAACTTGCGATAAACGCCGGAACCGATGAAGTCCCCGCTGTAAGCCATAAGCCAAATCGGTTTGTCCGTGGCTTTGCGGATTTTCTCCCAGTACGCAAGGGAGCAGGCAGTCTGTTTGTCGGTCGCTTTATGAGCGGTTGCAATCACCGGTCCGTCAGCAAAGGGATTCTGGGAAGGGAACCCGATTTCGATTATATCTAGCGGACTTTTTTCGCAGATTTTCAGAGTGCTAAAAAAAGAATCGGAACTTGGATACCCTGCGAGAACATATCCGACCAGAAGTTTCTTTTGGACTTCTGCAACAGCCCGGGTCCTCTGAGATGCGATACTATTCATTCTCTTTGCTTCCAAGTTTCTGGCTGATAACCGCGATGACAATCACAAGACCGGTGAGGATGTTCTGAACAAAGGTCGGAACCTGCATGATTGTAAGCCCGTTGGCAAGGATTGTAAAAAGAGCTACTCCGACAACCGTTCCAGGAATATTCGGGATGCCTTCCTTGAAAACAGTCTTGCCGATGAAGATTGTGGCATATGCGTTAAGGCAGTAAGCGTCGCCGCCGGTGGGGGCCGCAGATCCGACACGAGAAGCGAGGAGCACGCCCGCAAGGCCTGACATGGCACCTGCTATTGTGAACGCAATAGTCTTATACTTGCTGACCTTGATTCCCGCAACCTGGCTTGCCTGTTCATTTCCACCGATTGCATAAAATTTGCGACCGAGCGAAGTGCTCTTGGTGATGTAATGAAAAATCAGGATTGCGATGACCATGAGAAATGTCAGATAGGGAATAGGACCGAGTTTGGCGGTTCCGATGAACTTAAAGCTTTCGGGAATTTTGTTGAAGACAATGGCACCATCCGAAAGCCAGTAAGTGACGCCGTAGATGACGCGGCTCATGGCAAGCGTGATGATGAACGACATGACCTTGAATCTTGTGACGATGAAACCATTGAGAAAGCCGATGATTCCACTGAGAACAAACGCAATCATCATTGCCCAGAAGAAAGGAACGCCATTTATGGCCAGAATCGCTGAAAGAACTCCGGAGAAGGAAGCGATTGTTCCGACTGAAAGGTCGAATTCCTCAACACTCATGATTAAGGTTGTTCCCAAAGAGATGATTGCCAGAATGACCATCTGACGGGTGATGTTCCAGAAGTTTGTTGAAGAAAGAAAGACCCTCGGATTCAACGCACCGAAAACAACAATAACAAGTAGAAGAGCAAAGAAGGTGCCGTAAGAGGTCATCACTTCTTTGAAACTCATGGCTTTTTTTACATCTTTTTTCATAATCTTCCTCATCTCTTTTGATAGCAATAGCTAAGCACCTGTTTGGACGTAAGCCCACGGTTTTCCAGGCGTTCCCAGGTCTTCCCGTTGGCAATAATGGTGATAGTGTCGGCAACCTCAAGCATTTCCTTGAGATCACTTGTCACATAAACCACGGCACTTCCCTTATCCGCGCACTTTCTGAGCAGATTGTGGATTTCCTTGCGCGTCATGACATCGACTGCTTGGGTCGGTTCATCGCAGAGGAACACCTTTGGGACCGACATCAGCGCTCTTGCGAAAACCACTTTCTGCTGATTTCCTCCTGAAAGTTCGGATGTCCGTTGCTCGGGTCCGGTTGTCTTGATTTCAAGCTCTTTGATTTTCGTATTCACATTGTCTCTTTCTTTTGTTGCGTTGAAGAAACCTTTCTCCACGTAAGAATCGATTGTGGAGAGAACGACGTTGTCTTTGATTTCCCGGGACATGACGAGCGAATGGCCACGTCTGTCCTCATGAATAAGCACTATTCCTGATTGGATTGATTTCGAAGGAGTCGGATTCTTGATTTCTTTGCCTTTGAAAAAGATTTTTCCCGATTTCAGCGGTTTGTAGCCGTAGATGGCTTCAAGCGTTTCGGTCCGTCCCGAACCGCCGAGCCCGAAGAGTCCCATGATTTCTCCCGCATGGGAGGCAAAGCTCACGTCTTTTGCCATGCCGTCGGCAGAACTCACATGCTCAATGCTGTAAATCGGCTCGCCTTTGATTTCCTGACCGTGGCGTTCGTTTGTGCTTGTCCAGTTATCGGTCATCAGACGGATCAGACCGTCGGAATCGATGCCCTTTGTTTCAACTGTCTTAACTAGCTTTCCATTTTTAAAAACCGTGATTCTATTGGTAAGCTGGAATATTTCCTCAAGTCTATGGGAAACGTACAGAATAGCCGTTCCCTTGGCATTCAGTTTTTTGATTAGGGCAAAAAGCAACTCGGATTCTTTGTCGGTGAGCGATGCCGTCGGCTCATCGAGAATAAGCAACTTGCAGTTTGTCATAACAGCGCGGACAATTTCGAGCATCGTCTTCTGTGGTGGAGTCAGGTCTCGCGCCATTTTGTCAAGCGGAATGTCTATCTGATACTGTACCATCACTTTTTGGACATTTGCCTTCATGGTAGCAAAGTCGACAGATGTGATATGCCGTTTGGGGACATCAAGCCCAAGGTATACGTTTTCGACCCCGTTGAATGAGGGAACAATGTTGCGGTCCTGATGGATTACGCTGATGCTCAGTCTCCTGCTGTCGTTTGGTGTCTGGATATTCGCTTTCTCGCCCGACACAAAAATTTCGCCGTCCGTCGGATGATAGACGCCGGTCAGAATTTTTATCAACGTTGACTTTCCTGCTCCGTTTTCTCCGACCAAGCCGTGGATTTCCCCTTCTTGAATAGCGAAGTTAATGTCTTCGAGCGCATAGAAGTTGCCAAAGCGTTTTGAAAGATGTTTTGTTTCAATTATCATATTTGCC
>JBAXZS010000029.1:0-16488 GCA_041670175.1 Sphaerochaetaceae bacterium
AGACAGGGGTATGGGTACCCTGATGACGATTATTTCTTCCTCAAGCTCTTTGATGCCAGCAGGAAAGACTATGTAAGGAACCCTGCGGCTGAGAGAATCCCACAGGATTTATGATTGAGCCAATAATAATCCAATATGTGAGAAATTGTTCCATACGATATGAAAAAATTTCATATTTTTTTTCATTTATTCTTGAAAAAAAGAACAGGGAGACTTATTCTTGTCCCAGGAGAAAAACTGATGGGTAAAGACAGGGACAAGATAACGTATTCAAAAATTGCGAAAACTTCTGGCATTTCCATGGCAACCATTTCACGAGTAATGAACAATTCCTCCAATGTGAAGGAAGAAACCAGAAATGCGGTCATCTCCGCAATGAAACAGCTTGGATACGACACCTCTCATCTTGAGGCTGTATCGGTAAAATCAAACGAACTCATTATTTTCAACATACCCTCCTTGGACAATCCTTTTTACAGCCTGATCATACAAGGGGCGAAGGCCTCTGCCGTCCGTAACGGCTATAACATGTTGCTCAACGAAGATCCGATAGATGACCGTTCCATCGACACGTTCATAGCCCTGCTGAAAAAAACAAATGCGGCAGGCCTTATCACCACCAATTGCATTTCCCGCCAGAACCTCCAAAAACTCGATGCGGCCTTTCCTCTTGTCCAATGTTGCGAATGCGACAGCACCTTGGATATCCCTTTCGTTACCATCGATGATGTATCTGCCGCAAGGAATGCGGTGCAATATATATTGTCACTCGGGAAAAGACGCATAGCATTTATCAATGGTCCGCTCCAATACAAATATGCCAGGGACCGACTCAAAGGATACCTTGAAGCACTTGAGGAGGCCAATATCACCTGTGACCCGGACTTGATCGTCCAATTACAGGAAATCAACTATGATATGGCTGTCTCTGCCACCTTTCAATTATTGAATTCTGAAAAGAGACCGGATGCTTTCTTTGCCAGCAGCGATGTCTATGCAGCTGCGGCAATCAAGGCCACAAGACGTACAGCCTTGCAGGTCCCTCAGGATATCGCCATTGTAGGATTCGACAATATCGAACTTTCCTCAATGTGCACCCCTTCCATCACCACGGTCAACCAACCTAAATTCCAATTGGGCTTGTTAAGTTGCGAGATGTTAATAAAAAGAATCTGTAAAGAGCAGATTCCTATCAGCAACATGTACATGGATACGGAACTGATTGTCCGAGAAACCACCCAGAAACAGTCAGCCATCAGCAAATTGCCATTGAGATGAATCCTCCTACAGCCGGAAGATCCAAGAAGGAATGGTTCCCTGCCATCGAGGATATGAAAAACAGGCAATCGGGAAGAAAACCATCAAAGATACACAGCTTACCGAGGTGCTGATCGGATATTGTTCGATAAAGTAACCAAGGCACAAAAGCAGGAGCTGGCAGGGGCAACATCTTCCTCAGTATTGTCCCAGGCCTAGGCAGGACATCCATCCCCGCATTCCCTAGGAAATGGTCCTTTCCTGAAATGCTGAAGTTATCCAACCACTGACATCCTTGGAGAAAAACTGGAATGAGAGGAAGACAGGAATCCCTTTATGATGCACCTGCCTCCTCCTTTGACTCCTATTTCTGTTCCGCATTGATGCTCCCGGTCGTCACAAAACACCCCTTCTCATCGAATAATATGAACTTCGAACCTGGGAATTTGGCTTTGAGCTTGCTGCCAATCTTATAGTCCAGAGAACCAAAGACCACAGAATTCAAGGAAAGGGACGGAGAGACATCCAGCTTGAGGATAGTCTCCATACCACTGGGAAGCGAAGAGCCAACAGTTACAGGCAAACCCTCAACGTCGTTGGCTACGATATCCTCAGGCCTGATTCCTACCACGACCTTCTTGCTGGTGAAATCACATAAAGGCCTGCTTGGGACAAAGGAGAAGGAAAAATCCACGTTCTCCAGCTTCAATCCCGAGACATCGACACCTTCCACTGCAAAGGGAATCAAATTGATAGTGGGATTTCCTACGAAATCAGCAACAAAGGTATTGGCTGGTTTTGAATACACCTCCAAGGGTGGAGCGTATTGCTGAAGAAGTCCTTTATCCAGAAGACAAATCTTGGTCGCCAAAGTCATGGCCTCCAGTTGATCATGCGTCACATAGATGAATGTCGCACCCGTCTCATGATGAAGCCGTTTCAATTCGGTCCGCATCTCCATCCTGAGTTTTGCATCCAAATTCGACAAGGGCTCATCCATCAGCAGGACACGAGGATTGTTAGCCAAGGTCCGTGCGATGGCGACCCTTTGCTGCTGGCCACCAGATAGCTCGGCAGGATAGCGGTCAGGAAATTCCTCAATCTTTAACAACACAAGCAATTCCTTCACCCGCCTGGCAACCGCATTCTTGTCCCATTTCATGTTCTCAAGGCCGAAGGCAATATTCTGATACACAGTCATATGAGGCCAAAGAGCATAATTCTGGAACAGGAACCCCACACCTCTCTTGGAGGGAGAGACATCAATCTGCTGCGTTGAGGAGAACATCAATTTCCCATCAATATAGATTTCCCCGCATGTGGGGGTTTCCAATCCTGCAATCTGTCTCAGGGTTGTAGTCTTGCCACAACCGGAAGGCCCAAGAAGAGTGATGAAATCACCATCCTCAATCGTAAGGCTCAGGTTGTCCACCGCAGTGAAGGAACCACCAAATCTTTTTGTTATATTTTTTAAAATTATCTCAGGCATTGTCTCAACCTCCAATTCCCTTGTCTATCGAAGCACCAGTCGCCTTGTTCACTACCCCGTTGATGAGCAATACAATCAAGACAATCATCAAGTTGATCCCATTTGAATATTGGCTCCATCCCTTTTCGTTGTAGTAGAAAAGCAAAGTGGTCAGCACTCTGTTCGCAGGAGTGACCAGCAACACGAACAAGGACAATTCACGCATACAACTTATAAATGGCAAAAGATAACCGGAAATGAAGCTGGTCTTCTGGATTGGGACAATCAGCCGAATCATGCGCTTCCACCAGCCGACACCCAGTATCTCTCCGGCTTCCTCGATTTGATTTGAAAGTTGCAACATGGAATTGATTCCGCTTCGTGAGGCAAAAGGCATATATTTCACAGTCCCAATCAAGGCTAGCAAGAAGAATGAACCATATAAAGAAGGAAGGACGCCATGCCTTGTCGAGAACATGGAAAGATAGATTGCACCAAAGGCCATTGAAGGCATCAGGTAAGGAAAGAACGCCAAATTATCAACAACAACGGCAAGTTTAGTACCACGACCCCTTACAATCGCATATCCACAGAGAAATCCAAGCGACCCCGCCGTGATGGCACAAATCGCAGAGAGCTTCAAACTGTTGAACAGCGCCTTCCAAAGTGCGGGATTCAACAATAGTCCCGGCTCACTATTGGCTATTGAATTCTGCTCGGCACTGCCAATCCAGAACTGCAATGTCAAATTGCCCGCCGAATAGTTTCCTGGAAGCAAAAGAACTGACTCCAAGGCAAAACTGAACAAAGGAAGGATGGATACAAAGAAAATCAAGAGAAACATAAGAATGGAGATGACCGTCCTCATTTTCTTCAGGTTGATGAAGGAGATGTTCGAGCTCTTTCCGGTAACCGTAGTGTAATTCTTCCTTGTCCCTGTCAGTCTCTGATTGAAGGCAAGGATGGACACCCCGAGCAGAATCATAATCATCGCCATGCAATATCCCTGTCCAGGATTCAATCCATTCAAGGTCCTGTACAACTGAGTTGTCAGCACCTGATAGCGGACCGGCAGGCCAAGAAACGCAGGTACCGCGAATGATGACATTGCGGAAGAGAACACCAGCAGGAAGGTGGAAAGAATAGCGGGAAGAACCATCGGTATGGTGATCTTCCTCATAATCCTGTTTCTGTTCGTGTTGAGCATCATGGCCGCTTCTTCCAAATTGGCATCCATGTTCCTGAGTATTCCCCCGATCATGATATAGGCAAAAGGAGAATAGTGGATTCCCGTGACCAAGGCGATAGGGAATGCCCCATAGGCAAACCAATTGGGAGTCTGCAATCCTGTCAATGCAGTAAAAGTGCCAGGGACCCCTCCTACCACAGAATTCTTGAATACATTGTACCAAGCCAAGGCCAAGGTCCAAGAAGGCATGATGTAAGGAAAGATGAAGAAAGAGGACAAGGTCTTCTTCCAACGGATATTTGTCCGTGTGACCAACCAGGCAAACACCCCACCGAGTACCAAGGCTATCAAGCAAGCACCCAAGCTGGTAATCAGGGAATTCAACAACGGCTTGTAAAAGACAGATAGGGAACTTGGGTCAAAAAGAACCTTCACCCAATGCATCGCAGTAAATGAGCCTACGGGTCGCTTGAGACGCATCGCCTCTGCAGGATGGACGGTGAACGTATCAAAGATCATTGTGACCATCGGGACAAGCGTCAAATATCCCAAAAAAAGCAACATGAAACAAAGGATAATATTATAAGGTTTTCTGAGAAAACTTTTCATTCGATATAGAACGTGCATAATTTCCTTTATCATTCGGCCACCCCGACACCAGGTCAGGATAGCCGATATATCTGAGCAGATTAGATGATACTTGAGATGAATTCCTCAACTTCAGCACGATTCTCAGCACACCACTGCGGATCCTCAAAAACCAGCATTTTGGTCCATTCGTCAAAGGAAATAGTATCTTCGCTATTCTTGAGATCAGCCTTGGGGGAATAGTCTCCGATAGTGTCGAAAGGTGCCCACCCCTCGCTGGTCATCGAGAACTCAAGAAACAACTTTGCAGCATTCGGGCTCTTCGCATTCGAAGTGATGAAAGCATATACAGGATAGAAAAAACCTGAGAAAGGCTTGACATTCTGACTCGGAGCCAATGACAAGTTCTTATCCTTTGCGGTCCTCAGCTTGTTTGCGGTAAACAAGCCGACAAGTTGCTGTGGTTGTCCTTTCGCCCCGATGTTCTCCGCAATGGTGGTATCGCTCTTTCCAAGAACCAGGCCATTCTTATAAAGCATCTTGATCCATTCATAACCGGCATTCTTCGTGGTCAGTACAAGATCCTTCCCATACAGATCCTTGTAGGCATCTGACAACTTCTTTGCCCAGTCATCCCTGGTAAGCATGGTAAAGAAATTCATATTGATCCCTTCCTGGAAAGAATCCTTCATCTGGACACGACCTTTCCAACTTGGATCAGTCAGTTGCCATACATTGGTAAGAGTCTGACCTTCCTTCTCGTTATTATAGATAAAGACCTTGTTGCAGACTTCCCACACAAGAGGATCCTGGTATTTCTCAGCGATCAATGAAGCCTGGGAAGAGGGAACATAATTCTTGACATACCCTGCAAGAATCAACTCAGGATACACGCGGGCACCATCCTGACAGAAGATAATGTCAGCGGCGTCCAGATTCGCGGCCGCTTCCTTTGATGTCTTCTCAACCATCTCCGAATCCTTCAGTTGTGTGGTGGAAGTCTTGATGCCATACTTCGCCTCGAAGGCAGCTCCGATTTTTGCGGTACGGCTGCTAATAGTATAAATGGTCAAGTTGCCTTCAGCCTTGGCTGCAGCAACCAACTCATCGTGAGTCATTTGCTTTTCAGGTGCAACCGCACTTGTCTCTTTCGCACCGCCGGCAAAAACCAAAGCGGGAAGAAGAATAAATAACAAGGATACGATACTACAAACTTTTTTCATTTTTTCCTCCAATATGAATATGAGAAGTCAGTAAAAAAACAACAGGTATTATCCTCCCCTACTTTTGGAGGCTTGTCAAATGAAATTTGAAATAAATTTCAATAAAAATGCAATTATTTGGTTTTTTTGCTTGCATGCACACATTATTCAAGGTAAAATTCCATCATCTTGAAATTTATTTCATGTTTTTATTACAGAGGTGTCTATGGAAGAAATTAAAAACGAAAAGAAAATGACCAAGTTCGGGCTTCTGGTTACCCAACATTTCCCTTCTCTTAGCAACCAAGAGAAACATGTGGCATCCTTCATGCTGGAACATGAGGACATGCTGTTGTCCTCCTCTGTGGCTCAGATATCCTCTCTTTGCAATGTAAGCCAAGCCACAGTGGTCAGGGTGTGCAAGAGCCTTGGCTTCTCTGGAATGAAGGATTTCAAGATATTCTACCAGACAGGCAAACTGCCCTCGAAGCAATCCTTGAATTCAGAGATAACCTGGAATGACTCGGATTCAGATGTGTTCAACAAAATCTTCTACAAGACCCTGAGCACCTTGGAGAACTCCTTCCAGACGACATCCTATGAGACGCTGGGAAAAATCGCCGACAAGATAGTATCGGTGAACAATATCGACATCTTTGGTATCGGCGGCTCAGCGCCTGTGGCCCAATATTGCCGTAACGAGTTCATGCGTCTGGTCAAAAGGGTTAACGCCTACACCGACCCGTACGTCCTCCATCACGCTCTTCCCTTGTTCTCTGAGCAAGATGCCATCATCGTAGTGTCCTGTTCAGGGGAAACAAAAGAGATACTTGCTATCGCCCAGCAGGCAAAACGGGCAAGAACCACAGTGGTGTCCATAACGAATCATGCGGAATCAACACTGGCAACACTCTCAAATTACACAGTGGTGACATGCGAGAATCATTTCTTTGCAGATGAGATGAACACATTCTCAAGGATTGCGCAGATATCCATGATTGACTCGATATATCTGATGGTCGCAATCCGTCTTGGGAAAATCAACAAGGAATTCAAGGATTACTATAACGAGAAAACCAACTACAAAAAGTTTGTTTCTGATACAGAAAAATAAATCACAGGAGAGGGAAATTATGTATACGGACATCAAAACGATTCTTAGCGATGCAGCAAAGAACAATTACGGGGTCATCGCCACAAGTCCTTTCAACATGGAGACCGCCCGGGGAATGGTCGCTGCAGCGACTGAGAAAAACGCACCTATCATCTTCCTGCTTGGACAAAACATGATGAGGACCCATGCAAAAGCGGAACTGATCATCCCAATGATCAAGACGTTGGCTGAATATGCCCCAATCCCTATTGCGACATGTCTTGACCATGGAAATGACAAGGAACGGATTCTGTATGCATTCCGTAATGGTTTTTCCTCCATCATGTTCGATGGTTCTCTCTGCTCATTTGAAGAGAATATTGCAAAGACAAAGGAAGTAGCGGAATTCTGCCACACTTTTGATATGGGAATAGAAGGAGAACTTGGTCATGTCGGCATAGCTGCCAACGGGGATGAGAAAGATGAAAGCATCTACACAAATGCAAGGGATGCCAAGAAGTTTGCCGATGAGACTGGTGTGGATTGCATCGCAATCGCCGTAGGGACGGCACATGGGGAATATCCTAAAGGGTTGATCCCCCACATCAACTTCGACAGAATCCGAGAGGTCAAGGAATTGACAAAGGGAATGCCGATAGCCCTTCATGGAGGCTCAGGCTCAGGGGATGAGAATATCATCAAGGCCGTAGAGGCGGGAATCAACAAGATCAATGTCGTGACCGATGCGTTCCTTGCGTGCAGGAACTACCTTTCAAAGACGCTTGCGGATAATCCCAAGACATCATTTACGGATTTGATGATAGGAATGGAAGGCTCTGCCAAGGACCTTGTCTCACATTGGATTGACCTCTCAGGGAGTAAGGGGACAGCCTCTCATTTCAAACCGGTGAACAAAATGGACAGACTCTCGACAATGATAAGAGTGGGAAACCAGGAATGAAACCACCCCTCCTGCTTGAGACCTTGGCCCAAAGCAGGAACTAGCTTTTGATAACAATTTATGGGCAACCCTTGTAGTTGCTTCTTTATTCATGTTTTTTTCTTGCATTACTAACATAATTAGTTTATACTAATGGTATTAGTAAGAGGAAAAGCGATATGGCACAAAAAGGCATAACCAAAGAAATCATCGTCCGGGGAGCCACCGCACTCATAGAAGAGATGGGCTATGGCAATTTCACCTTACATGAACTGGCAACAAGATTAGGAATCAAACCCTCGTCACTCTACAACCATATGAAGAACATGGATGATCTCAAACAAGCAATCAGCGTATGCGCTGTTGAGAAACTCACCGCCTCCATACAGGAGGCCACGAGCAAGACCGAAGGCAAGGAGACCTTGGTGGCGACAGCTGTCGCCATCAGATCCTTCGCAAAGAACAACAGCGAGCTTTACAAAGCCATCTTCTTCACAGGTGGAGGACAAAGAGCTTTGGACCTCTACTCGCTCGTGCAAAAACCCTTGGAGAATTTCTCCCTTACCAAGGATGAAAGCATACACTTCTGCAGGGCTTTCAGCGCGGCTGTCTTTGGCTTCATCATGCTTGACGGAAAAGGATATCTGAGTAGCAATGTGGACAAGGATGCAAGTTTCATCGCAATGGTCGCACTTCTGCTCTCATCCCTGCAAGTGACCAAGAAAGTCAGTTAACCTCTTGTTCCGGCAGAATCGTCCCGTCCTGCTGAAAATAAAAGACTCCTGCCAGCAAAGAAACCAGCAGGAGTGATAATTGTTATTTTACAGTGAAGATAACCGGTTGCGACCAGGAAGCACCACTGCTGTCAACAACTTTCAGCCGGGCCTCTATCGTACTACCGCTTGCCCCTGCAAGCAAAATGGTAAACTCACCTTTTTGCTCCTCTCCGGGATCAATACGACGAGAGGACAGACTACCCGACAAAACCTTAAGACCAGGATTGTCACTCTCAAGAGTCAGTGTGCAATCATGCAAAGGCTCATTGCCGCTGTTGCCAAGGGTAAACAGAAGGGACGCCTGCTCATCTGAAGGAACGGTATTGTCCTTGTAGTATTGGGTTCCGACGGAGGAAAACTTCAAGCTCTTCCAATAGGCGCTGAAAGATGCTGAGGATTTCCCCTCGGCAAGGGAGAACTTCGAACCCTCAAGCTTGGTTCCTGTAGCATTGTCATACCAGCCATCGAACAAATAGGAAGAGTCCGGTGCCGTAAGCGAAGGAACTGCTACCGTCACATCCTGGCTGAAGAGCTCAAAATCAGTCACCTCATCAGAGAATTTCACTCCCTTATTGAAAATGGCATAAAGAGTCTGGTCTGTGTAGGGCATGGGTATCTGCTGCCCAGCCTTGTATTTCACTTCGTCAGGGCTGATCCCCCAACCGACAAACACTCCATTGTCCCCACCTAGAGTAACGGAAGGGAGAGTCACCATCTCACCCGGTTGCACACTGATACCCTGATGAAAGGAATAACGACTGTTTTGCCCTTCATTGAAAAGACTCAGGTTCAGTGAAGGACGATAATATCCACTATTCTGGTAAAGCCAAGTGGCCCAGTCATCCCTTTCTTGTCCCTGCAGGTTGACCAGACGACTAATCAAGGTCTGTGTCTCTTCCTGAGTAAGAGAATAGTCACTTAGATTGCGCCATTGAGCCACCTCCTGATAATACTGCTCGGCATTGTGTGTCCTCCGGGCTTTATCAAGCGCCTTCTGCAGGTTCAGATATTCCGATTCATACGCCTTCTTATCATGCTCATACGCCTGCTTGATTTGGCTCAAACTGACTTTGGTAAGATCCATTGAAGAAAGGCTGAGATCCTTCTGTTTCTCGGATGATGCGGAAGCGAACAGCCCGAAAGAAGCCAAAATTACAATGAGTAATAAAACTATAAAACGGTTGGATTGTGCACGGTTCATTGTCCTGTACCTCTCGTTTTTTTAATATACAGAGTTTTTTTCTAAAAAGAAGAGGCATCAATAATAATTTACTTTTCTTCACAAACCCATCAAAAACAACACTTTTTCTTTAAACCTGACAAAAACAGGCTGAATCAAAGCTATTTTGCAATCCAGATGACCCCATTGCAAAAAGCGTCATCCTCCTTCCAATAATTGGACAAGGGGTAAATCAGGGACACTAAACTGAACCCATGAGTAAAATTGATGTACCAACAATAATCAGGAAGGCCAGGCTGAAGAATAACTACACCCAGGAAAAGCTTTGCGAGAAGGCCAAGCTATCCCGCAGTATGGTCTGCAAATATGAGAATGGATATACAAGGCCCTCCGAGCACACCCTTCTCTGTCTCTGTAATGTATTGGGATTGAAATATCCCCTGCAATGTGAAGACGGAGAACCTCTCTATGAAGTGAGAAGCTGCCCGCATCTCTATGCAAGGGAAAAGAAAAACGAACCTAGTTGACCACGACTTCCTGGACTCCCATCATCTCATCAATGGAGGAACCAGGAGGCACCATGGGATATACTTTGTCATCAAGAGGAATCTCGCAATCCACCACCACTGGTTTCCTCAGGTCCAGAGCGGCTTTGATAAGGGGAAACGGATCATCAGATAGGGCGATATGCATACCTTCCACTCCATAGGCATGGGCCAAGGCGATCCAGTCAATAGGGGAATCCAACGTCGTCTCACTATAGCGGCCACCATAGAACAACGTCTGCCATTGGCGGACATTGCCAAGCGCATGATTATCCATCAGAAGGATAACGATAGGAAGATGATAGCGGGCGATAGTGGCAAGCTCATTGCAATTCATCCTGAAGCAACCATCGCCTGCGACATTGACCACCCTGCTTTCGCTTTTGGCCACCTGGGCCCCGATAGCGGCCCCAGTTCCATATCCCATGGTGCCAAGACCTCCGCTGGTAAGAAAATGTCCGGGTTTCTCATGATCGAGGAACTTTGCAGCCCAAAGCTGGTTCTGCCCGACTTCAGTAGCGACGATATCCTCACTGTCCAGGCATTCTTGTAATGCGCGAAGTATCTGCCGTGGACGTTCTGACTCCTTATCGATATTCACAGGATACTTCCTTTTATAGGAAGAGACGCATTCCATCCACTGTCCATGCTTCAGTTCCTTGCCTTCCAGCTTCTCATTGAGCCTTTCCAAGATAACAGAGACATCGCCAACCAAATGGCAATAAGTCTTGATGTTCTTGTCGATCTCAGCGGGATCGACATCTATCTGGATAATCCTCGCATTCTGGGCAAAGGAAGAGGCCTTGCCAATAACCCGATCACTAAAACGGGCTCCGATAACGATAAGCAGATCACAACCGCTGATACATAAATTGGAAGTCTTGGTGCCATGCATGCCAACCATACCCGTACAACGCTTGCTACTGGTGGAAACCGCGCCGCAGCCCATCAAGGAAAAACAAGCAGGGCTGTCAATCAAATCCAAGAACTTCCTGAGTACCTCGGAGGCATTGCCCCTGATGACCCCTCCCCCGACATAACACATCGGTTTCTTGCATTTCTCCAACAAGGAGAAAGCCATCTCCATCTGGTCCTGACGTAAATGGTCGATTCTCTTTCGTATCTCCAAAGGAGACCTCTTTGCATATGAAAAACTCTTGACCATCACATCCTTGGTGATGTCCACCAGCACAGGACCCGGCCTTCCCTCCTGGGCAATCTGAAAAGCATAGCGGATGGTATCCGCCAAGGATGCAATATCCTTGATGATGAAATTGTGCTTGGTGATAGGCATCGTTATCCCTGTGATATCCACTTCCTGGAAGCTGTCCTTTCCCAGAAGGGGAAGAGGGACATTTCCCGTAATGGCGATCAGAGGGACACTGTCCATATAGGCCGTCGCGATGCCGGTCACCAAATTGGTCGCTCCCGGCCCACTGGTGGCGATGCAGACACCAACCCTGCCGGTAGAACGGGCATACCCATCGGCGGCATGACTTGCTCCTTGTTCATGTGCGGTCAGGATATGGCGAATGCGGCCTTTGTTCAGATACAGGGCATCATACAAGGGGAGCACCGTACCACCAGGATACCCAAAAACGGTATCCACATCCTGCTCCACCAAACACTCTATGATTATCTGCGCTCCAGTTATTTCCATGCGGCTCACTCCTTGAAAATAGCGCCTGTGGAAGCACTCGTCACCATCTTTGCATATCTGGCCATATAGCCAGTGGTGATAGGACAAGGCTTTCTCTTCCAATTCTTCCTTCGTTCGGACAAGACATCCTCAGGTACCAGCAGTTCCAGTTTCCCCTCGTTGATGTCGATGAGAATCTGATCACCTTCCTCCACCAGGGCGATAGGGCCGCCCTCGGCAGCCTCGGGACTGATATGACCTATGGAAGCCCCACGGGTCGCCCCGCTGAAACGGCCATCGGTGATCAGGGCGACACATTTATCCAGGCCCATTCCGGCTATCTCACTGGTAGGAGCGAGCATCTCGCGCATGCCAGGTCCTCCCTTGGGACCCTCGTAACGAATCACCACCACGTCATCCGGATGAATTTTCCCACCAAGAATTGCGCTGGTGACCTCCTCCTCACTCTCAAACACCCTTGCAGGTCCCTGATGCCTCAGCATCTCGGAAGCGACAGCACTGCGTTTGACTACAGCTCCATCCGGGGCAAGATTGCCACGAAGCACCGCAATACCACCGGAAGTACTGTAAGGATTCTTAAATGGCCTGATGACTTCACTATTGAAGTTTTTCTGCGCCCTGAATTCCTCTCCGATTGTCCTGCCGCTGACCGTAGGCAAATCTCCATCAAGCAAATTACCTTGGGAAAGCTCGTGCATGACAGCCATCACCCCACCCGCCAGATACAAATCCTCGACATGGTCTTTGCCTGCAGGAGCCAAATGACACAGATTGGGAGTCCTGAAGGAAATCTCATTTGCCATGAAGATATCCAGTTTGATACCCGCCTCATGGGCGATGGCAGGCAAATGCAACATCGTGTTGGTGGAACAGCCCAAGGCCATATCAACCGTCAGGGCATTGTTGAAGGCCTTTGCAGTCATGATATCCCTTGGACAGACATTCTTCTTGAGTAATTCCATTATGGCATACCCGCTTTCCTTCGCTAAGCGTTCCCGGGCACTATAGACCGCAGGAATGGTGCCATTGCCTGGAAGTGCAATACCTATGGCCTCACAAAGGCAATTCATGCTGTTGGCTGTGTACATACCGCTGCAAGAACCACAGGTCGGGCAGCAACTATCCTCCCAGGAACGTACTTCCTCGCTGTCCATGGTCCCCGCGGCATACTTACCGACAGCCTCGAACATGGTTGAGAGACTCATGCCCCGTTTATCCCCGCCCATGACATGACCAGCGAGCATGGGTCCGCCGCTGACAAATATGGAAGGGATGTTCAACCTCAGGGCGGCCATCAGCATACCAGGAACGATCTTGTCACAATTCGGCACAAACACCAGCGCATCAAACGGATGTGCCGTTGCCATAATCTCCACACTATCAGCGATTATCTCACGGCTGCAAAGAGAATACTTCATCCCCTTGTGCCCCATGGCGATACCATCGCAGACACCAATGCAAGGGAAAGCCACAGGATTCCCGCCAGCCTCCCTGACACCTGCCTTCACCGCCTCGACAATCCTCTTGAGACCTACATGCCCAGGGATTATCTCACTGGTCGCATCCACAACACCGATCATTGGCATGGACAATTCCCTTTCCGTCCATCCAAGAGACTTCATCAACGCCCTATGAGGGGCTCTCTCCACTCCCTCGGTCATCACACTTGATCGTTTCATACTTATATCCTTTGGGCGATCAAATCACCCATCTGTACAGTTCCGACTTTCACTGAACCTTCCGTGAAGATATCGCTGGTCCTATACCCCTCATCCAACACCTTATCCACCGCTTTTTCGATGTCCACCGCTTCCTTCTCCAGGGAAAATGAATAACGGAGCATCATGGCAGCAGAGAGAATGGTGGCAATAGGGTTGGCGACGTCCTGTCCCGCGATATCCGGGGCGCTGCCATGGATAGGCTCATACATCCCTCTTGTACCTTCTCCTAAAGAGGCGGAAGGCAACATCCCTATGGAACCAGTGATCTGGCTTGCCTCGTCCGAGAGAATATCACCGAACATGTTGCTAGTGACTATCACATCAAACTGACGGGGATTGCGCACCAACTGCATGGAGGCATTGTCCACATACAGATGATTGACCTTCACCTGAGGATACTCCTTGGCAATACGCTCCACCACAGACCGCCAAAGCTGACTGCTGGCAAGAATGTTCGCCTTGTCGACACTGGTCAGGCGCTTATTCCTTTTCATTGCTATCTTGAAACCCTTACGGACAATACGCTCTATCTCACTTGTCTGGTATTCCATGGTGTCATAGGCACCAGTAGCGGTGGTTCCCCGCTTACCAAAATAGATGCCACCTGTAAGCTCCCGCACCACCATGATATCCAGACCATCACAGACGATCTCATTCTTCAAGGGACACGCATCCTTCAATTGCGGATACATAAGAGCCGGCCTCAGATTGCAAAACAACGACAATCCTTTACGAAGTCCCAGCAAGGCCTTCTCCGGACGGAGATCGCTTGCGACATGATCCCATTTCGGACCGCCCACGGCACCAAGGAGCACACTGTCGCTTGCAAGACAAGCGGAAAGTGTCTCCCCTGTCAAGGGAATCCCATATCTATCGATGCTGCAACCTCCCGCAAGATAATTGGTGCAAGTAAAAGTGTGTCCATATTTGCTTCCGACGGCATGAAGCACCTTGACAGCCTCAGCAATCACATCCGGCCCGATTCCATCCCCGCTTACCAATGCGATATTCTTATTCATTTTGCCGACTCCTTCTTCATATATCCGGCCAATCCCCCACAGGCAATCAGCTCCTGCATGAATGGGGGAAAAGGCTCA
The DNA here is from genome assembly GCA_041670175.1 of Sphaerochaetaceae bacterium. Classification (GTDB taxonomy): domain Bacteria; phylum Spirochaetota; class Spirochaetia; order Sphaerochaetales; family Sphaerochaetaceae; genus JBAXZS01. Next base: position 14,717 of record JBAXZS010000029.1, read on the forward strand.
CTGTGGAATGTCCTGCCGGTGGAAACATCAAGAATCAAACCAGTGGAGAAATCAACCGAAACGATATCACCCTGCCTGATTGCATCCACCGCCTCGGGGCATTCCAGGATAGGAAGCCCGATATTCAGGCTATTGCGATAAAAAATGCGGGCAAATGTCTTGGCGATGACACAGGATATCCCGCTTTCCTTGATAGCGATCGGAGCGTGCTCGCGACTCGAGCCGCAACCAAAATTCCTCTCAGCAACAATGATATCACCTGCCTTCACCCTGGTGATGAATGTCGTATCGATATCCTCCATGCAATGCGATGCCAATTCCTTTGGATCGCTGGAATTGAGATACCGAGCAGGGATAATCACATCAGTGTCCACGTTGTCACCATATCTGAATACTGTTCCCTTTGCCTTCATTACTTTGCCTCCTTCAATGTATTAGGATCAGTGAGGTATCCCATCACAGCGCTAGCCGCCGCCACAGCCGGACTGGCTAAATACACTTCACTCTTCACATGTCCCATACGACCTACGAAATTCCTATTAGTGGTGCTCACCGCCCTTTCTCCTTCAGCAAGGACACCCATATGTCCGCCCAGACAAGGACCGCAAGTCGGTGTGGAGACAGCGCAACCGCTGTCGATGAAGATGTCAAACAACCCCTCATGCATAGCTTCCTTCCAGATCCTCTGGGTTGCAGGAAGCACGATGCAACGTACCCACGGGGCAACCTTCCTCCCTTTAAGAATTGAAGCGGCACTTTCCAAGTCGCTGAGTCTCCCATTGGTGCAGGAACCAATGACCACCTGGTCAATCTTAATCCGTCCGATCGCATCTATACTGTGGGTGTTCTCTGGAAGATGAGGGAAGGAAACAGTACTTTTCAGCTCTCCAAGGTCAATATCGTACGTTGCACTATAGGAAGCATCCTCGTCAGCCTGATAGATAACAGGCTTCCTGGAGCAATGCTCCTTCAAGTACTGAAGAGTTTGCTCATCAACAGGGAAAATCCCGTTCTTCGCACCAGCCTCGATGGCCATGTTGCAAATGGTAAAACGATCATCAATTGTCAGATTGGCGACGCCCTCACCAGAGAACTCCATACTCTGGTACAAGGCGCCATCAACCCCAATCATGCCAATAATATGGAGAATCAAATCCTTTCCCGAGACATACTTACGAAATTTACCTTTCAGATTGAACCTGATTGCGGAAGGAACCTTGAACCAATCCTTTCCGCTTGACATGCCACAGGCCATGTCGGTTGAGCCGACACCTGTTGAGAAAGCCCCCAAGGCTCCATAAGTACAGGTATGGCTGTCAGCCCCGATAATCAGGTCGCCGGCATTGACCAAGCCCTGCTCAGGCAAGAGTGCATGCTCGACACCCATCTGCCCCACCTCAAAATAGTGGGAGATTCCCTGGCTGTGAGCAAAATTACGAAGGCATTGGCACTGTGTGGCCGCCTTGATATCCTTATTCGGCGCAAAATGGTCGGGAACCAAAGCCACCTTATCCTTGTCAAAGACCTTTTCTTTTCCAAACTTGGGAAACTCATTGATAGCAACCGGACTGGTGATATCATTCCCCAGCACCAAGTCGAGCTTGGCCATGACAAGCTGCCCTGGTCTCACGCTCTCCAAACCCGCATGACAAGCGAGGATTTTTTGTGTCATTGTCATTCCCATATCAAACAACTCCTTCTCTACTCTTGACGCCATCAGCAATCAAGCAATATTCAATACTATCCGCCAAAGCCAACCAACTGGCCTCAAT
>JBAXZS010000030.1:0-16390 GCA_041670175.1 Sphaerochaetaceae bacterium
CCGATGAATCCATGGGCCTGGCTGGCGATGTTGTGCCGGATATCACCATGCAGAGGGAACTGGTAGATGACCTTCCCATCACGTTTCTCATAATGCTTGTTATATTCGTCCAAATCCTCAGGTGCCCCGCTACGGTATTCAACCAGACCGTTATGAACCAAAGGAGCACCCTCGGCCATTGCTTCCTCAACGGTAAAAATCGGCTTGAGCACCTCATATTCCACAGTTATCATCTTTGCAGCCTTGCGTGCTATCTCTTCGGTTGTCGCAACGATTGCAGCCACCCTGTCACCTACAAAACGCACATGCCAGTTAAAAAGACGCCGGTCATGAGGACTTGGTTCGGGATTGCCCTGTCCTGCCTGCATGTAGAACACATCAGGGCAGTTTGCTGCGGTAATGACCTTCACCACTCCCTCCATGGCTTCTGCTTTTTTTGTATCAATGCTCTTGATATAAGCTGAAGCGTAGGGACTGGAGAGCACAAACATTGAATAATATCCCTCATCCACTCGATCTTCTACAAAACACTTTTCCCCGCTGACCAACACAGGGCCGTCAATCTTACCAAGCGGTTTTCCCACATAGGTGAGATTGTCCCTGAAGGAAGGGGCTGTCCTCTCATTGTAGGCACCTTTGTCCCGAAGCTCAGTAGCAAGACGAACCGCAAGATAATAACGTTCGTACCCTGCATCCCTGATGAAGATACCGCTTAAGGCCTGTTTTATCTCCTCATGGGACGGATAACTCTTATGCTCCAACAACCACGTAAGGATAAGCGCCGCCTCGGGCTCGCTATAGGCACTTTGCACCACACCGGCGTCGATGAGCGCCTGTTGCACAAAAGTCAGATGCCGACTATCACCCAAGCTATCAGGAGTACGAATCTCTGCACCGTCACATTGGAGAGCAAGCATCAGATTGGAATAGACAGGCAGGTCATTGACAAGCACGGTGTCACTTCCTGCAAACCCCTCGCCATTGTCACTATCACGAACACAAAAATGTCCAAGGGATACAAGCATCTGCCGTAAGGTCAATCCCACCTCGACAGATACTTTTTTCTTTTCACCATTGATAGTACAGGTAATTGTCTTCATGCCTTCTTCTCCTTCCTGTATTGCTCATACATCTGGTACAGAGCTTCCTCAACCAGATAGCGCTTGTAGGCAGCGCTTCCAGACAAGTCATCAGTGGCCTGTATCTCGCTTTCAAGTATCTTGTGGAACTCCACCCTATCCACGGGACCTTGCTCCAAGGCGTTTTCCGTTTTCTTGAAACGTTGCACACCTGTCCCTTTCACCGCTGCATACATGCGAACCTCCGAGCATCTCCTTATGGTTTCATCCTCACAACCAAAAGCGCAGACAACACTGCTATGACTCTCCATCGTCTTGGCAAAACGACGGGAAAACACATAGCGATGGTAGTCGGGAATTTCAAGAGCCACCAGCAGGACATTTTGATAATGCTCGTAATAGGCATGATACTCCCGAAGAGGAAGATTCTCCTCGGTAATTCTACAATCCTCCGCCATCGAGCGGGTGACCACACGTGCTCTTGACGCAAGCAATGTGCACATCAGATAGGAATCATCGCTGCATAAGGCGACATTCCCCCCAATCGTGGCCATGTTCCGTTTGGTCTTTGAACCACAGAAAAGAAGAGCATCCTTAAGGAAATCAGGAACCAAGGGACTTTCCAACGCTTGAGTGAAGGTGACCATGGAACCAAGGTGAAGGCCATGCTCATCAACACTGATGTCATTAAGCTTCAAATCCTGCAAGCTGATGACAGCCTTGGCCTCAATGGTACTATTGAGCCTGTTTATTTCCGTGCCACCAGCTAGATAGACACATACAGGTTTCTCTTTATGAATCAAAAGAGCTTCTTTTACTGTTTTAGGACGATAAAATTGTGTTATCACAGGAACCTCCTAGATGATAATCTGCGATTGTGGACGTTTGACACACTGCAAAAGGAAATATTGCAGCATCTTCCTTGTGGAAAGGCGCCTGAACTCAGGCATGGCATGAGGACAAATCACCGTATCATACGCATCAAGAAAAGAGGGAAGTAATTTCTCAATGTCATGAATGTCCCTGCCGATCAGCAACTTCTCAACTTCGCGTGATCGCTCGACCTTCGGACCTGCGGCTCCGCTACTGGCTCTGAAATCCTCAATCAAACCCTCCTCAGACAGGGTGATTGCCGCACTAAGACTGAGTTTGCTGATGGCATTCGCACGCCTGGTGCCAATCTTCCGGTACCAGACATAGGTGAATTCCTTTTGAGGTTCAGGAATTATCACCTTGGTAATCAGTTCGTCAGGAGCCAGCTGGGTTTTCTTGGCTGCAAGGATGAAATCATCAACCTTCATCAGACGTTTTGCCCCAACACGCTGCAATTCCACCATAGCATCCAGAAGAATCAATGTCGCAGGCAGGTCCCCCTTTGGGGAGGCATTGCCGATATTGCCCCCGATTGTCGCCTGATTACGAAGCGATATGGCTCCCATTCTGCCGGCCGCCTGCCTCACATGCCAGGGGACCAGGGGATTCTCTGCAATATGGGCACTGATTTCCAAAGCCCCGATTATCACATTCCCTTGTGTGTCCTTCTGTATCCCCTTTAGTTCCTCCAATCCGCTGATAAGCATCACAGGCCAGGGAAAAACCGGAGTCACCCCCACGCCCCTGTAATAGGCAACCATCAAATCAGTGCCACCGGCAAATGGATGGGCCTCTGTCTCACGCCTGATGGCCAAGGCTTCCTGCAAGGTCCTGGGAATAAAAGTGCTCACCATAAGCCCTGCCCCCTTTCACTTGCCAACTTGATTGACTCGACAATCAAATCATATCCTGTACATCTGCACAGGTTCCCACTGATGCCGAGACGAATATCAGTCTCACTCGGATGAGGATTGCCCATCAGAAGATAATCCGCCGCCATCATCATGCCTGGTATGCAGAACCCACATTGCACGGCTCCCCCATCGGCAAAGGCCTCGCTCAGGCACTTGCCTCTCTCTGTCTCGCTCAAACCTTCGATGGTCAGCACCTCTGAGTCCTGAACCGCACCGATAGGAACAAGGCAACTGGTCACCAAAAGACCATCCTTGATCACCGAGCAGGCTCCACACTCGCCCTCGCCGCAACCTTCCTTGGTGCCCTCCAGGGAGAAATCATCCCGTAGCACATCCACAAGACGGCGCATCGGGTCGGATGTCACACTCACCTTTTTCCCATTGAGGGTAAAATCAATCTTAGTTTCCATGTTCCATCAACTCCATAATCGTCTCGGGCGGAATAGGAATCTCACAAATCTTGCGGTTTATCGCCTTGCTCACCGCTTCCACATATGCCGAATCAGCTCCGTTAAATACCAACTCCCCCATGCCTTTGGCCCCAAAAGGTCCAAAAGGATAGGGATTGTCCACAAGAAAACTCTCCATCGGAGGAAAATCCATTGAGGTTGGAATGACATAATCGGAAAGGGAATCCTGCTTGAAGTACCCTTTCTTATTCTCCAAAAGCTCCATGGAAGCATACCCGAGGCTTTGCATCACCCCTCCGTTGACCTGTCCGTGGATCACCAGCTCATCCAGGGGATGCCCTACGTCATGACTTACCCAAATGCCCTTGGTATCCACCTCAAAGGTAAGGGGATCGACCTCGACCTCGACCACCGCAGCTCCCCAGCCATAGGCGATGTAGGCATCACCTTGGAATTTCTCCTGGTCCCACGGAAAGCCCTCAGGATGTTTGTAGACGGTCTCAACCTCAAAGTCATCCTCCTGTGCATACCGGTCCCTCATCTGCTCGGCTGCATCCTGGACAAGTTTCCCCACAATCATCGTTGAGCGGCTGGCAGCTGTCGGACCGCTGTCACACACCCTGCTGGTGTCAGGATTCTCATAGATTGTCTTGTCGATGCTGATGTCCAGGATCTGGCTGACAATCTTGCGACAGGCACTTTGAAAGCCCTGCCCCATCTCAGTGGAGCCGATGAGAATCTCCACCGTGCCATCACTGTATTTATGAAGCTTGACATGGGCCTTGATCAATACCTGCTCGCCATTGCCGGTGAACGCCCCTCCATGATTATAGACTGAAAGCCCGATGCCCTTCAGACACCCCGGCTTGTATTCCTTCACTTTCCTATAGTAATCGGAAGCATCGGTGATCTGCCTGATCATCTCAGGTAATTTGACTTCCTCGAATATCTTGCCATTGGTATTGGTCCTGTCCCCTTGCTTTATCAAATACTTCTTCTTGAGCTCCAGAGGCTCCATGTTAAGGAATGTGGCGAGATGGCACATATGCCGCTCAATTGCAAAAAGTGTCTGCGGTGCGCCGAATCCCCTGAAAGCATCGCTGGGGAAGGTGTTCGTCGCAACACCACGGCCTCTGATACGGGTGCTGGGGATAGCATAGCAACCGGTGGCATGGAACACTCCCCGTTGCAACACGACAAACGAGCAGGAAAGGTACCCACCAACATTGTACAAGATATCGATGTCCATCCCCATGATATTCCCCTGCTTGTCCAAGGCTGTCCTGATGGTTGTCTTCGAGGGATGTCTCTTGACCGAAAAAGCCATGTCCTCACTTCGGTCAAATGCTAGCTGGATAGGTTTGCCTATCTTGTTGCAGGCAACCAGCAAGGGCCCGCAAAGCACATCGGGAAAGTGTTCCTTACCCCCGAAAGCCCCTCCCGTAGAGGTCTGACGGACAATGATATCCTCGGGCTTCAGGGCCAGCAACCCACAAATTGATTTACGGATATAGAAAGGACACTGGGCGGATGCATATACCACAAAGCGCCCGTTTTCCTTGATCACCGCTGCCCCATTGGGCTCCAAGTGCACATGTTCCTGAAAACCTGTCCTGTAGGTTTCCTCAAACACCCTATCCGCACGTGCAAACACCTTGGTGACGTCTTCCCCACTATTGGTGGTCATATCACAAAAGATATTATTCTCCCCTACAAACGCCCCGCCTTTGCATGCAAGCCCCTCTTCTATTGAGATCGCAGCCTCCGTCTCCTGATAATCAATGACAACTTTCTCTCGCAATGCCGCAAGCATATTCCTGTCGGGACCACAAAGAAGACCAATAGTCTCACCCACATACCGGACTTCGTGTTCAGCGAAAGCCTTCCAATCCTTCTGGATCATCCAAAGCTCGTTCTTTCCCTCGGGAGGGATGTCCTTGTAACTGATAAAATAATACCCATCAGGCAAGGATGGCACATGAATATCGATAATCTTGCCACGGGCGATGGTCGAGCGTACCATACGAGCATAAATCATTCCAGGAAAATGGTAATCGGCCAAGTATTTCTGTTTACCAGTACACTTGGCGATTGCATCCACACGCCTGATAGGATTGGCGATCTCTTTCTCTTTCATTCCGGTTTGGCCTCCCATTATCCATCGACATGAACAATGAAGCTTGATACATGAGGGCCACAAGCTTTCGCCTGTGGCCACTTCACCAATCTTCCCTACTTCCGACTATTTCCCCTCAAGCTGGTAGGGCAACATGGCATAGAACGCGCTGCAGATCTCCAGGTCCTTCACTCGGGTGATCTCGTTCGGCGCATGGGCCTGAGCCTCATCACCAGGGCCGAAGCCGATGGCGGGGATCTTATGCCTGCCGGTGGTTGCGACCAAGTTTGTAGAGAATGTCCATTTATCCACGACCGGTTCAGAGTCAAACAGCGTCTCATAATCCTTGATTGCGGCTTTTACCAAAGGATGATCCTTGTCCAGCTTCCAAGTCGGGAAATATAACTCCTGGGAATAGGGCTTGTTGGTCCAGCCAACCTTCTCGTAGTTCGGCATCTCAACAACAATCTGGTCCTCACTATCCCCCGTAGCCTTGCTCACATACTCCTTGACCTGGCGTATGGCAAGCTTCTCATCCTCTCCCCAGGTAAGGCGCCTGTCACAATAGAGCATTGCATAGTCGGCGACAGCACACTGGGAGGGACCCTTGACATCCATCTGCGAAACGGTAATCGTCCCCTTTCCCAGGAACTTCTCCGCATCCGGTTGCAGGTCTTTATTTAATTGCTCAATGGCCAAGGCGGCCTTGGCAGCCTTATATGCGGCATTCACCCCTCGCTCTGGAGCAGAACCATGGCAGGAAACACCACGTAGGATAATGCGGATCTCCATTCTTCCACGATGTCCGCGATAGATGCGGCAGCTGGTAGGCTCGGTGGAACAAATCAAATCCGGTGTGAATTTCTCCTGCTCGATAAGATACTTCCAGCACATACCATCGCAATCCTCTTCCATGACTGTGAAGGTGAAATAAACACTGTACTCACCTCCATACCCAAGTTCCTTCAATATCCTTCCCGCGGTAATCATGCTTGCGGCACCGCCTTTCTGATCACTGGTCCCGCGGCCCCATACCTTACCGTCCTTTATTTCCCCTGAGAACGGGTCGAAATTCCAATTGCTCAGATTACCCACCTCGACGGTATCGATATGAGCATCAAACGCCAGGACTTTCTTACCGTAGCCAACACGGCCGATGACAGAACCCAAATCATCGATACGCACTTCGTCAAACCCTGCTTCCTTGCAAAGGTCCACGATAAGATGGCAGACATCCTCTTCCTTTGAGCTATAACTTTTGGTCTTCACTAGCTTAGAGAGGTTTTGTGCGGTGTAATCCCGATACTTCGCGGCCAATTCAAGAATCTGTTGCTTTTTATCCATTGTGTTTTTCTCCTAATGTACTATCCAGTCGCTTCCCCTGTCTTCTTTCAGGGAGCGATCTTATCAACGGTCTTCCAAACCCTGGCGGCCACTTCCCTGGCCTTTGCATAAATCGCAGGCACATCAAGGGAGGGGAACCGATGGTTCTCCATCACAAGCCTGCCATTGACCAGCACCGACTCCACACAGTTGGAACTCATGCCCCATACAAAATGCCCCGCACAGTTCTCTGTCACCAACGGTGTGGGACTATGGTAATCAAGAATATCCAGATCGGCGGTATATCCTGCCTCAATACGCCCCAGTTTGATTGGAAAGTATTTCTCCATCAGGAGGTTGCCTCTTGTCAGGGCGTTCAGGAAATCAGAGGGCCACCAGGAAAGCCCCTGGTCCTTATGCTTGAAGAAAGCAATCTTAAGCTCCTCAAACATATTGCCACCACACCCATCGGTACCAATGACAAGGTTCTTTATATCCTGAATATGCTGGCAATACCCCACATGGTTATTCATATTGCTTCGCGCATTATGAGCGAAGAAACAACCATGCTGGTTGATTTTCTCAATCTCCCGATCATTGAGCCATAGGCCATGGACCAACAGTGAGTTGTCGGTAAGCATGCCGAATCTCTCCAGCCTGTCGATGATATCCATATTGTACCGATGATGGCTATACACCACATCGTACTTATCCTCAGCCACATGGGTATGGGTCCCCGCCCCGGTCTCCTTCATGGCCTCTGCCATCAGAAGCAGGCCCTCGTTAGGAATGGTAAACAAGGCATGTCCACCTATCATCCCACGGACAAGTCTCCGGTTCTTGCTGCTTTTGGCGAAATCGACATTCTCCTGGACACCCTGCTCCACTTCCTCCATGCCAAAATTGCGGTCCGTGACCTCGTAACAGGTCATGCCCCTGATTCCGACTTCCTCCATGCCATTGGCAATGGTATCAAGACTTCCCTTGATGAAACGAGGACTTGCATGATGATCGATGCAACTGGTCGTACCGCTTGCTATGGCGTCAAGCGAGCAAATAAGGGAACTGTAGTAACAAGCCTCCTCATCCAGACCACGGTCCAGGCGCCACCACCATTGCCTGAGCACTTGGATAAAATCCGTTTGCGCTCCTGCAGAGATGAGCATACCCCGGGACAACCCGCTATAATAATGATGGTGGGCGCATACATTTCCAGGAATGACCACCTTGTTCGTCCCATCGATGACTTTATCGGCGACAATGTCCTTGGCGGCATCCTTGCCCACTTTCTCGATAAGCGAATCCCTAATGACAATATCCTGATTCTCCTTTACGGAAACAGGGGTCATTGTCTGCATGACGGTTGTATTCTTGATTACGATTGTCATTTCTCTCTCCTAGTCCTCCACAGGTCCGAGCAAGTAACTATAAGAAGTATAAATCTCCTCGATAAGAGCCGCGACCTCATCGGTCACCCCTTCCTCCCCGCCCAGATTACCCTCGCTGTCAAAAGCAGCCTGGTACACCTTGCCGCCTTGGCGGATGGTCACATCCTCACCTTCCCCAAAGAAACCATCATTCTCACTCTTCTCGAAATCATCCTGGCTACTGAAGATGGTGAATTTCTTCTTGTAAGGCCCCCCGCTATAAGGGCAGAAGGTCTCACAATTGCCACATTCGTTGCAATAGGCATCGATATGGACTATCTGGAAAGGATTATCGAATACTGCACAATTGCGTACATCAACCGCAACATTCGCCCTGTTCGGGCAAACATCCACACACTTGTTGCAGAGGTATGAGCACTCCATACAACGCTTTGCTTCGTTTGCAGCAAAATCCGTACAAGAGAAGGACTTGCTCTCTCTCATGATTGTTTTCTTTTGATACAGCTCAGCAAAGTATGCATTCTCGTCAGCGGTGAGCTGTTCCAACTCTTCCGCACTCAGGTCCTCTTCCTCTTCATCTTCATCGCACTCATCGTCATCACCGTGATGAGGGTCCTCGCAGTCGCAGTGTCCATGCTCATGCTCATGCTCATCATCAGGGCCGAGCACATGCTCAATGGCATCATCCACAGCCTTCTGGGCTGAAGCTATGCAAGATACGACCGTGGACGGACCGCTTTGGGCATCTCCTATGACATACACCCCTTCAAGACCTGTCCTCATCGTCTCCTTATCCACTTCAGGCCACCCCTTTGAAGTGACAGGCAGTCCGAACTGCTTCAATGCTACGGTATCGGCTTTCTCGCCAATCGCGGTAATAAGCGAATCACAAGGAATGCTTATCGTCTTCTCAGTGGCGGTAGCCATCCTGCGTCCCGAGGCATCCTTCTCCCCGAGCCTCATCTTTGACAGCAGAAGCTTCTTCTCCTCCAGTCTTATTGGATTAGCAAGGAAGATACACTTGATTCCTTCCGAGAGGCAAGCCTCAAATTCCTCATGATCGGCAGGCATCTCCTCTTCACTTCGGCGATACACAATGGTCACGGAAGTGACCCCAGAGAGACGTTTGGCCGCCCTGGCGCTGTCCATGGCGGTATTGCCCCCACCTACAACCACCACAGAACCTCCCAACCTGACACCTGAGGGATCCTTCCGATACGAATTCAGGAAGGAAAGGGAAGTGGTCACCCCATCCCCGCTGATACCAATATCATTGTCCTTTTCGGAACCGATGGCATAAAAGATGTAGGAATACCCCTCTTCTTTCAAAGAGGCTATACCTAGCTGTTCCTTCTTGGCTGAGAAGACAAAACGGACTCCATGGGCTTTGATGAAGGAAATATCGTCTTCTACAATCTTTTGGGGAATCCTGAAACCAGGAATCACGTGACGGACCACACCCCCGGCGTCCTTCTCCCGCTCAAAGACAGTGGTATCAAAACCACTACGGGCAAGGAAGAATGCCGCAGCAAGACCTGCAGGGCCTGCTCCGATTATTGCAGCTTTGATGGTGCTCTTTTCTGTAGGACCTTCCCATTCCTTCTTATAATCGGCAAAGCCCTTCTCCAAGGCGATACGTTTCATCTCGCGAATCTGGACAGCCCCCTCATACTCGTTACGAGTGCATTGCTCCTGACATTGATGGTCGCAGATATAGCCGGTGATTCCCGGTAGCGGATTCGTGTTGTAGATCAGGGCCAACGCATCGCTGTATCGTCCTTCCCCTACAAGTTGCACATACTCAGGAATAGGCTGATGGATAGGACAAGCAACCTGACAAGGAGCGATATAACAATCGGTCAACGGCAAATCCCTCCCGATCTTCAGTTGCTCCTTACTCCTGGAAGCCTTGATCACGGGACGGAACTTACCGCTGCAGGCTTTCTCGCTCAGGAGGGCAAGCGCCTTCGAGTCAACCCCTGTCTTGTCCCAGGCTTTCGATTTGCCCAGCTGTTTGGCCATCTGGAGCAACTTGGCATATCCACCGGGATGGAGCATGTCCGTTGCCAAGGTGAGAGGACGGATACCTGCCTCAAATAGTTCTTCAACTGTGAAAGACGAGACGCCTCCACAATAGGAAATGGGGAGTCCCCCTCCAAATGCTTCTGACAACTTGGCGGCCACGGTGACACTGATAGGCAAGAGGGCACGGCCGGACATGTACATTTCCTCACCGGGAAGCCGACCCAGATTGTTGATTGATCCCAGGGTATTGGTAAGCTTCACCCCGAATTCCAGATGCAGGCTCTTTCCCAGGTCAAAAAGCCGATGTAGCATCGAAAGGGCATCATTGAACTGAAGGTCCTTCTCGAAGCTCTCGCGCTTGAGCGAGATATACGCAAAGCCATTGGTGTCCAGAATCTTCCGTACCGCATCATAGCCAAGTAGCGTCGGGTTGAGCTTTACATAGGTATGCAGCCTTTTTTGGGTAAGCATGTATGAGCAAATCGCCTCGATTTCCTTGGGAGGACACCCATGCATGGTACTGATTGTCACGTTGTTGCAGATATGGCCATCAATCTTGGCAGTGAGACCTGAGAGTTTCTTTTCCTTTCCTTCCCAGGAGGTACCTTCAAAGATATTATCCAACAACAGCGCATCAAGATCCGCAAGGTACTGGCTAAAGCGAGGGTCCTTCTTCGCATCGATCATCGAGTCTATGAACTTCTGCATCTTCGGTGTCTTGATCCCGTCCAGGGTATAGCCGACTGACATGTTGAAAATAAAGGAAGGTTCCTCGAACTTGCCATTGCTTGATAATGCATCCAGCAGGCAAAGGATGATATAGGCCTTGCAATACTCATCCCATGCCTTGGGAAGCGTATACTCACTCGACCATTCCACATTATATCCCTCGTCCGTACAGTCGATGCAAGGTTTGCCCACCGCACCAGTGAGGGCGAAATCGTCCTTCTGCTGTACGGTCTTGAGTTCAATGAAACGACCACCAACAAGATAACTGGTGATGATATTTTGCGCCAGCTGGGTATGGGGACCCGCTGCCGGGCCAAGGGCTGTATGCGCCTGACGGCCAAAAATGGTAATATGATGTTTCTCATCATCTTTGAAAAACTGTGCTTGAGGGATTCCAAAAATTGACTGGTGGAGCCTGTATTCTCCAATGATTCGGTTGACCAACTCAGCAAATGGTACGGGATGCATTATATCCGACATGTTCACTCCTGAGGCCAAGAAGACCTTGCTTATATTGTAAAACAGTTTTGGAGTAAGTCAATCAGGTATGCAACACTTTGCAACAAATATAAAAATAAATCGCAAAATGATGTATAACTCAAAAAAAATCGCTTAAAGCGAAATATATAGAATATTTTTCTTTACTTTTTTAGCAATTTTGCTATACTGGAACAACTAATCGAGTCTTGGAGGCATAATATGCTGATTAATCTGAACACAAACCCTGAAATCAGGGCGAAAAACATTAAGCTCTGCAGGGAGAAAGGGATCCTTCTGCCCACATTCAAGCAGATGTGTGACCCTTCCACCATCCCTGCGGAAACACAGAAGAAGCTTGGGAACGTTGGCCTTTGGGATGTCAATCCACTCAATCTGTATCGTATCACATGGAAAAACGAGCCAGTGGAGAAAGGCGGCAAGTTCGGTGGGGTCAATTACATTGAGATCCCCAGGGAGATCACAGGGGTGAAAGCCCATATCTATGCCCTGGTGGGCAAGTTCTTCCCCACTGGTGCGCACAAGGTCGGGGCGACCTACTCCTGTCTGGCACCAGCCTTGGTGACAGGGAATTTCGATTCCGTTGATCAGCAAGCCGTATGGCCATCAACCGGTAACTATTGTCGTGGCGGTGCATACAACAGCGCCCTTCTTGGCTGCAAGTCCATCGCAATCCTCCCCGCGGAGATGAGCCAGGAACGGTTCAACTGGCTTAAAAAGGTGGCTGGCGAGGTCATTGCCACCCCTGGTTGCGAATCCAACGTCAAGGAGATCTTTGACAAGTGCCATGAGCTTGATGCTGAAAGGGGCAAGCACATCGTGATTTTCAATCAGTTCGAGCAATTCGAGAATTATCTTTGGCATTACGTGGTAACCGGTTCGGCCATGCTCGAGGTGCTGAGGAAACTGGGAGTGAAGGACGAGAATGTCCGTGGATATGTCTCCTCAACTGGATCGGGCGGGACCTTGGCCGCAGGAGATCACCTGAAGGACGTCTATCCCAACATCAAGATTGGAAGCGGTGAAGCCTTGCAATGCCCGACCTTGTCGCGCAATGGTTTCGGCGGACACCGTATTGAAGGTATTGGCGACAAGCATGTGCCATGGATCCATAATGTGAAAAACACGGATATGGTCCTTGCTATTGACGATCAGGATTGCATGGATATCTATCGGTTGTTCAATGAACCGGCAGGCCTTAGTTATCTGAGGAAGATGGGTGTCTCCGACAAGGATATCGACAACCTCTCTTTGTTTGGCATCAGTGGCATCGGCAATCTGCTTGGGGCCATCAAGATGGCAAAATACTATGAGATGGATGAGAATGATGTCGTGTTCACCATCCTTACCGACAGCAGCATCATGTACACTTCCCGATTATCGGAACTTGATGTGAAACAGGGTGCCTTCGACGAAATCGAGGCTGCAAAAGTGCTTGCCTCCGCACTGAAGCATCAAGGGATCGAGAATGCCATGGAGCTGACCTATTATGACAAACTCAGGATACACAATCTGAAGTATTACACTTGGGTGGAGCAACAGGGCAAGACCTACAAGGAGCTCAACGAGCAATGGTATGACAGGAACTACTGGAAGCAGATACCTCCGATGGCGGCAAAGATTGATGAGATGATTGAGGCCTTCGACAAGGAAGTACTCGCCAGATAAAACGGTTTTTTTAAAGAGCGGGCAGAGGGGATCTGTCCGCTTTTTCTTATAGTAATAGCAAAGGGGGAGAATCATATGCGTTTCACGTATGTTTGCAACGACTGTGGCAGGAGCTTCAGCACAGATGAGGTCATGTACCAATGCCCTGACTGTGCAAAGGACAACAATGACCGTTATTTCCCCAAGGGAAACCTTGTTGTCAAGTATAACAAGGACGACTTGTCCATGCTTGCAAGAAAAGAGCAGGTGAGCTTCTATGACTTCTTCCCCTATCCTATCGTTGACAGGGCCTGTTATCCGGTGGGGGATACGCCAATCGTCAGGCCCACACGGCTCTGCAAAAAATACGATTTGCCGAATCTGTTCTTCAAGATGGACAGCACCCTTCCCTCAGGTTCCTTCAAGGACAGGGCGAGCCAGCTTGTTGCCGCCCAGGCTTTGTACCATCATCAAAACAGGATAGCCTTGGCCTCCACTGGCAATGCGGGGGCCGCAATGAGCTGCGCAGGAGCTGCATACGGCCTGAGCATCATCCTTTTCGTCCCCAAAAGCGCGCCTGTGAACAAACTCATGCAAAGCGTGCTCTACGGGGCGGATGTCATACCCGTGGAAGGCACCTATGATGATGCGTTCAAGTTGTCCATTGCGTATACCAAGCATTTCGGGGGGATCAACCGCAATACCGCATACAACCCCATGACCATTGAAGGGAAAAAGAGCGTTTCCATCGAATTGTTTGCACAATTGGGGAGAAAGGCCCCTGACGTGGTATACGTGCCTGTCGGTGATGGGTGTATCTATAGCGGTGTGGTGAAAGGTTTCATTGACTTGCTTGAGGCCGGTCTTATCGACAGACTTCCCCAAGTCATCTGTGCCCAAAGCAAGCAAAGCAATGCCATCAGCCAGGCCTTCGTCAATGGCAATTTTGATGCAATCAAGAGCGCAACGACCATGGCGGACAGTATCAGCGTGGAGAATCCCGCCAATGGGCGGATGGCAGTACGCTACCTCAAGGAATGCGCAGGCTGGAGCGTCGAAGTTGACGACCAACAGATTTCTGATGCGCAGATGGAGCTGGTGCATGACAGCGGCGTGTTTGTGGAGCCTGCTGCGGCTTGCGCCTGGGCAGCCCTGGTCCAGGACAGGGAGCACCTTATCAGGGAAAAAGGAAAAGAGGTATCTGTCTGCGCCTTGCTTACCGGCATAGGATTCAAAGACATGAAAGCCTTTGCAGGCCGTGCGTCAATCCCCGATGCCATTGAAAACAGCATTGAGGCGATGCTTAGGCATTTCAATGCCTAGGCTTTACTATTGGAAGGGCTTTCGGTAATCTTTTGCACAAGAGGTAATGACATGCAGAACTTTTTCATCGGCCTTGGCATTGGCGCGGTATTGGCTTTGGTAATCGCCATAGCAATGTCTGTGAAGCATCATAGGCAATTGCTTACTGTTAGTGCGGAAAAAGACAAATACAAGCGGATGGTTACCGACCGTATGGATTTGGAGAGCGAAGGCCTGTCCAAGCTCAAGGACCAGAACGAGGACTTGAAAAAAGCAAACGAGAATCTTCGTATCACCGTCAGTACCTACTCGCAGAAGCCAGGAAGAAGGGAACTGGCCCGTCTGCATGTATACCAGCTTGCAGTGGACAGGCTTACCATCAACAGCCCCGGATTCGGAGCAGCATGGCAGGCGGCGCTCAAGGAGAGCGAGAACGAGTTCCAAAAGACCTATATCGGAGTCCAGCCCTTCATACGCAGGCTCATTCCTCTTAAGACTGATGCTTCCGTCCTTCCCGACAAGATTGATTCCCCTGACGAAAATGATTGATTTTTCTTAGCGATTGAAGATATAGTAGTCCTTGAGCCCAGGTGGTGGAATTGGTAGACACATGAGACTTGAGAAAATTTGAGCACTTATTCGGGAAACTGGTGAGTGAATGTCGTCAAAGTCGGTGAACCCTGTAACATGGCAACGCCGAGCCAAGCCCAAGAGATTGGGAAGGTGTAGAGAGTAGATGGCGACTACCTACAGCCGCAAGGCCAGGGTAAAGGCGTACTCCAGACTACAAACAGCGATGGTAACGAAAGTTATAGTAGTACGAAAATCTTATGCCTGTATAAGGCGTACGGGTTCAAGCCCCGTCCTGGGTAACGTTGTTGGTTGTATTTGATACAAGGAGAAAAGCCGGTTGTTTCTTTGAATAGAGGCGACTGGCTTTCTTCGTATTTATTGGGACCGTTTAGGAATAGAGCCGATAGATATAAAAAAAATCCACAACCCTCTCTTGTTCTGCCATGGATGATATGGAGAAGAAAATACCCAACACCTCTTCTTTGGATGCTTGAGGTATTATATTTTCAGCGACCTCTATTAACGTGGAAAGAGAGAAACCCATAAACTTTGACGATAGAGGATGATTTTGCCGCTGGGTTCTCTCGAGGACGGTTTATAATAGACGATCCTCTATTTTAGAAACGATATTAGGGTGACGTCCAGGGATGGGCTGCAATTTTAAGTCGCTTCCTCTTGTTTTTCCCTTGAAGAATCGGAAGTATGTTATAATTGAAGAGGAAGATTTGATAGTTTTTTCATCCTATGAGTAAGTTTCAAATCTGTTCTTGTCTGATTTTAATGGAGTTAATTTAAAATGCAGGTTACTTACCATATATCCCAAGACATCCTCGATTGGGTGGTTAAGCAGACTACTCCAGATAGCGTTCATCTAAAAACTTTGCCAATGATTCAGGAATGGCGAAGAGGCACTAAAGTCCCGACCTACAATCAGATTGAAGCAGTAAGTAAGGATACTCGTATTCCTTTAGGCTATTTTTTCCTTAAGACTCCGCCCGTGGAAAAAAATACACTGCTCGAATACAGAACAATCAAGAATCAGAAATTTGACCAACCAAGTAGAGATTTGGTAGACACCATTGAAGAAATGGAACAGATCATTGAGTGGACAAAGGATAATCTCAAAGCGGAAGGTGATGACAAAAATTCTGTTGTTGGCAAGCTAAAGGATATCACAGATATTGACGCTCTTACCCTGTACATCCGGGAGTCTCTCGGCTTAGGAGACAACTGGTTCGAAGATACCAAAAATGCTGAAGACTCTTTTAGAAAATTGAGAACTGCAATAACTGATGCATGAATTGTTGTAATGATGAATGGCATTGTTCGTGGCAATACGCACAGGCCCCTGGATGTGAATGAGTTTCGTGCATTTACCATTATTGATGAGTATGCCCCTTTGATTTTTATGGCTCAATCATAAATCCTGTGGGATTCTCTCAGCCGCAGGGTTCCTTACATAGTCTTTCCTGCTGGCATCAAAGAGCTTGAGGAAGAAATAATCGTCATCAGG
>JBAXZS010000031.1:0-16040 GCA_041670175.1 Sphaerochaetaceae bacterium
CGCCGCCGCCTGATTGTCCATTGAGACTCGTGCCCTGCGATAGATTTCCACTTCCATAGTGGTGAACTGCGGACCTCCTCCAAGGACCATGATGATGGCGAAGCTGTTATAGCAAAAGAGAAACACCAGCGTGCAGGCTGACAAGATAGAAGGCAGCAATCTTGGGAATGTGATGTTCCAGAAAGTCTTCCAACTGTCTGCGCCCAAGGTCTGTGCAGCCTGTTCGCAATGATAATCCATGTGTTCCCAATAGGTGCTGACCAAGTTCATGATGATAGGAAAATTAAAAAAAGCATGTGCCAGGATGATGGCCTTAAAGGAATAAAGAATATGGAGCGGGGGATTTGAAAGGTTGAACAATTTCATCAGGAAACGATTCAATATGCCATTGTTTCCATAGAAGATGACAAATCCCAGGACTACCAGAATTGAAGGAAGCACGAAAGGGACGGTACTCACCGCCTTGACAAGGCGTTTGCCGGTAAAATTGTAATTGGCCAGGATGTATGCCCCTGGCAGGCCTACAAGCACCGAGGCAAGGGTGGAGAGCAATGCTTGGTATAACGTGAAACCCAATACGTGGAGGGTATAAGGAGAAGTGAACGTGCTGAAAAGAGAGGAGAAGGAAAACCCACCCTCAGCGGAGTATACTGCGTTGCTGAGGGTGAGGCATAAAGGGATAAGAAACAAAAGGAACAACAAGACAAAGGCTGGGATACTCAGCCATCCTAGAGTCTTTGTCTTGATGTTTTCCTTTTTTGTTCCCATTTTATTTGCTCATTACCTGTTCCCATTCAGTAAGCCATCTGTCAAGGTTTTTTTCAATAGTCTTGGCATCAAGAGTGAGATTCTTTTCTGTTTTCGGAGCGTATTGGAAAGCGGCGGGAAGCTCGGTCTTGCTATTTGCGGGATACATGGAATTTGACAAGGCGATCTTCAGTTGCGCATCACTGAGGATGAAATCGATGAACTGCTTTGCCAGTTCAGGATGCTTTGAGGATTTCATTAAGGCGACTGCCTCGACAGTGGTGTCATGGCCCTCGTCAAACAGCAAGGTCTGGTACCGTGTGGTATTCTCATAGGTCACGTGGTAGACAGGGCTTGTTGTATAGGAAAGCACGATGGGGGCCTCTCCTTCGGTGAACAGCCCGTAGGCGCTTGACCAGCCTTCTGCAATGGTGAGTGCGTTGTCTTTCATGGATTTCCACCAGGAAAGATAATTGTCCTCTCCATACACTTCGATAGTCCAAAGCAAGAGACCCAAACCGACACTTGAGGTACGGGGATCGATAAGAATCACCTTGTTCTTGTACTTGGGTAGGGTAAGGTCAGCCAGGCTGTGGGGGATCATGTCGTCTTTGATTTTCTCTGTGTCATAGACGAAGGCAAAGTTGCCGTAGTCGAAGGGCAGCAGCCTGTTCTGTTCATCGAAATGCAAGAACGAAGGAATATCCGTGAGCATCGGACTCGCATAGGAGGCGAACAAGTCGCTTTCATACGCTTTGCCTGCCATCTCGTTACTGATGCCGATGACCACATCCGCGATTGGGGCTGCCTTCTCGCTCTCGGCTTTTGTGAGCATTTGGCCGGCATCTCCAGCACTGACCAGATTGACCTTGATACCTGTTTTCTTCTCGAATTCGGGAACGATTGACGGGCCGGGTCCCCAATCACCACAGAATGCATCATAGGCATAAACGGTGATCTCCCTTGTTTCAGGCTTGACTTCTTGCGACGGTTGCGCGCTGATTGATGCGCATGCAAAGACGAGGGCAAGAACCACACAAACAAAGTGATGCTTATTCATAAAGCACCTCCTGTGAAGTATTTGCCGAGGGGAAATTGTTTGTTGATTGTTCCACTTCCTACGCTGGTATTAACCAGATCAGGTTCACGGGTATAATCTCAGGCTTGTACGCCACCCCAGGACATCCCTAGCTTATCGAAAGAAACATTTCCTGTCAACTTGACCGCTTTTTTGCTTGAAGGTACAGTATACATATGCAAATGCTTGCAACATGTCTTCAGCTAGCTCACATAGATAGTCAGGCCCAGGAGAGTGTTCCTTCCTTGGTGTTGATGGAACAGGCTGCGTTGCGTCTTTGGTTTGAGTGCAAGCAGAGGATCCCGTCCCTTACCAAGCAGTCCAAGTTGGTTTTTCTCTGCGGCAACGGCAACAATGGAGGTGATGCCCTGGCGGTTGCCCGTAGCGCCTCATCCGAGATGTACTGTGATGTCTCGGTGATCATCGTCGAGGGCAGGAGAAGTGCACAAAACCAACAGCAGCTTGAGGCGTTGTCCCAATTCCCTGTAAAAATAATAAAATCCTTTGAGGCATCAGGGGTGCTCGAGAAAGCCCAGATACTCTTTGATGGGCTTTGTGGTACAGGGATCAAGGATATCCTGCAAGGGGAATTCGGAAACCTAGTAAGGATGGCAAGCAACAACAAACAGGCCTTCAAGGTTGCCATTGATGTGCCAAGCGGTCTTGGCGATGGGTTTTCTTGTCTTGGAGGCCCTGTCTTTCCTGCTGACCTTACTATCACCATGGGGCTTGAGAAGCGCCTTTTTTATCATCCGCTCTTTACAAGATATACAGGTCAGATAGTGGTCATCAATCCTTGTTTTCCCCCAAGCCTGCTCATACAGCATCCTTCTGGGACGGAGAGGATGGATTACTCTGAGGTGACAGTCGGCAAGCTTGCCACTGACGCCTATAAGAAAACCCGGGGAAGTGTTGCGGTATTTGCAGGCAGCTTGGAATACAGCGGGGCCGCGCGCTTGGCCTGCAGAAGTGTCTTTGCTTCCAGGGCGGGACTGGTGTCGTTGTTTGTCGATGACGAGTATTATCCAAGCGCTAGCACGGAAAGCCCTTCGGTAATGGTGAAGAAACTCTCCGAGGGATACACCCTGTCGCTTTTCTCTGCGATTCTCGCAGGACCGGGGTGGGGCGGAGGTAGGCTGCCATTGCTGGCTGACCTTCTTTCTTCAGGGAAACCCATGGTTCTTGATGCCGATGCCATTGCCTGTTTTGCCCAGCTCTGGAAGGACAAGGGGAGGGTGGAGCATGGCCCGTTGGTGCTCACGCCTCATCTTGGGGAGCTGGAGACCTTAAGCAAAAGCGTGCTTGGACAGGATATCATCCATTCCAGTAGCGATGATTTCTATGAGGGCCTGACTCTCCTCTCCCGGAAGCTTGATGCATGTATTGTCTGTAAGAGTGCGGTGAACCATATTGCTGAGGATGGCCGTGTGATGGTGCTTTCTCATGCAAATCCCTCATTGGCGGTGGCAGGTAGCGGAGATGTCCTCTCCGGTATCATTGTTTCGTTTCTTGCATATGGTTTGGGTTGCAGCGAGAGTGCGATAGCTGGTTGCGCCGTTCATCAAAGGGCGGGGGATATGGCAAGGAACGCCCTGGGGTATTTTGACAGCACCCAGTTGTTGCGATATGTGGGCAGGGCGATTGTGGAGATGGAACGATGAGCCAGGTGTATTTCCTTGAGATACTCTATCTTGTCTTTGGTTCCCTGTTGCTTCTTAGTGATACCCATGGGATCAAGTATCCTTTGCTTTTGTCCTTTCGCTATGCCTTCCGGACCAAGAGGAGCCTTAGGCTCACCTTGATTTGGTCTGGTGTCCTACTTACCATCCTCTCTCTCTTTATTCCTTACGAGCCGGGTCCCATTTTGTTAGGAGACCTTGTGATGTCCATAGCCTTGTTGTGCCTGACTCTTTGGTATATTGCGCAGGATACGAAAAAAAATGATTCCCAGCAGGGAGTGTTTGATGAGGTTGGGTCCTATATCGAGAGGAACCGAAAGAACTGGGGATTTGTCATACTGGCTGTCGCCTGCATCCATTTTGTAGTGCCTGGATGTGTATTGTTGTAAGAGGAAAAGAAAAATGGAAGAAAGGATAACTACGGCAGGAATCCTTAGGAAAGAGGGTTTGTATTTTGTGGCAAAACGACAGAAAGGTGGTGCGATAGGGGAGCTTTGGGAGTTTCCCGGAGGTAAAAACCGTTGGGGGGAGAGCGAAGAGGAGACCCTGCAGAGAGAATGGGAAGAGGAGCTCAACCTGAAAATAACCGTGGGAAAGCTTCTCTGTGTTTTTGATTTCACCAACAAGGAGACGCTGTATCATCTGAAGGCATACGAAGTGTACTGTGACAATCTCTTACCATTGAGAATGGCAGTGCATACCGATTATGCCTGGGTAAATCATAAGGAGCTAACCACCTTGGCATTCGCCCCAAGTGACCAGAGCATTGTCAGGATCTTGCTAGCCTGAGAATTCTTCACCCCAGACTTCAATCTGTGTTAATGCGGGGAAAGGGGATTCGTCTTTTGCTTTGATGAGATTTTTGAGCACAAGTGTTCTTGTCACTCTTTCCTTTGTTGTGAAGCATTGGGGAAGATCGCTATCCGACAAATCCAATATTTCCCTGGCCCCATCATCAAACTCAACACGTGCCTGGGTCCAATAACTGTCATGGGGAAAATCGGTCCTCAAGGTGAGTCTCAGTTCCGAGACAATAATTTTTCGACCAAAATCCAAGGTGAATGCAGCTTTGGGATCTCTGTTTATGCCCCAGCTACAATAAGGATAGCTCCCATGGCCATGGTTCTCAAAAATGCCATCAATGGCGTTCCGAGCGGCGAATATCATTTCATTCCGTGTTTCAACATTGGCTGAAGCATGGGGGAACAGGCCCTTGTTGTCATGATTGTCATACGGGTTGAGTGCGAGGTTTCTTCTTCCTGTCGGGTTTTCGCTTCTGACAGAAATCACATGCATTTCACCATTGAAGGCCATCGGAGGAAAACATTGCCTCATATCTCTAAGGGGAATCGGATAAGAGACCTCGTTCTCACAATAGACCAGGGCTTCACCCAAAGCCTCCTCAAAACGGATGGCAAAGAATGAAGGCTGTCCTTGGTGTTCCATAATGATGCAATCCCCATCCTGATAAGCCTTGTCATACACGATGGAGACACCCCCTCCACTTTTTCTTCCTTCTCTCAGGGTTTTCCCATCTTTGCTGACGAGACGTAATTTGATAGCATCCATATATTTTTTCCCTTTTTATCTATTCTAGCATCTTGTTCATTTTGGGATAAGGGGCTAAGTTTCATATTTGTTCTCTCAAGGGTGTGATGCTCCATTGCAACCTGTCGATGAAATCAACAAGGACTCGGTAGACAGGGCTATTCCACGTGGCGAGAAGGCGAGGGTCGGTTATTTCAATTGGTTCCTCTTTGATCTTGGAAGCGTTCTTGAATGTAATTCTTCCCAGATTTCCTATTGTCATACTGTTGCCCTTGATCATAGGTTTGAGTTGCGTCATCACCGTTAGTGTCCCTCTTTCACTTGTCGTATCCAATACCTCGATTGAATGATTTTTGTGATGTATGACCACGCGCTCATAACTGTCCACCTGCTCATAGGCTTTTGCCAATTGCATCGATATTGAGCAACTCTTATCACCAAGGGAGACTTTCACTTCTGAACTTTGGTACGAGGGCCCGGCTTTTTGTTCCTTGGAAGGGAAGTTGACCACGTTGTGATAGAGAGAACGCATGGTCCATATCTCGTACCTGTCAGCGGAGAATGTCTTCCTTGTATAAGTTTCCACTCCAATGTCTATGAGCATCGGCTGTCCTTTGCAATAAAGAATCAGGCTTCCTGTATCATTGTGGTTGTGATTATCGTTGTTGCCTCCTCCCTTGACGGCTAAGGTGAAATTATTGTCTCTGCTCACCAGTATCCCGACACTCTTGTAAAAGATGTCACCATTTGGCTTGTATGGAATGGTGCAGGAATCTATCTCCTTGGAACAAAGTAAGGAAAGAAGGCGATAGGCAAGGTTAATCTCCTCTTTTAGGACCTTTTCCTGGAGGGAGGACAGTTCCCATTGCTCATGTGCGAATGCCATAAGAAGTGGATCCGAGATGGCCTTCCCCACACAGAACTCCTTTACCCCGGCCAAGGAGGCAAAAGGACTGCAATCGGAGAAATTCAGATAATATCTATCCTTCACGTGCATGTTCATTATATATTGGGCGATATTCCTTATCTTGGTGTCTTCATAGGCTTCTTTCATTTGTCCTCTGCTGACTTTGTTAAGAACATCCAGGCAGGCGAACAAGGCGAGACCTGCATGATGGTAGTATTGGGCCCCTTCATCACAGCATCCATCTTCGCCGTAATCCTTCAGGAAGCAATCAAGGCTGTACAAAGCTTTGGAGACCACCTGGTGTCTTGTTTTCTGGCTTGTTGGTAACAAGAAGACCGAGAGCAGGATGTTCTGGGTGCACCAGGGTGTCCAGTTGCACATTTTCTCATCTCCCTCTCCCATCCACCAGAAGTGTTGCCCGAGATATGGCTGAACAATTCTGAAGTCCAGTAGATCCTGGATGTTTTTTGCCAAAAAGGGACTCATTGCATTGAGCTGGTCCTGGAGTAAGAAAATACCAAGGGAAAGCAAAGCTCCTGTCTCGCATGCGAAGATGTCCAATATTGGTCGAGAAGGGTCAGGTAAGGCAAGCTGAACGGTATCACGGAGGTAGGAGTTGTGGGCTGGAAGTTGCCAAGCGACCTCAGTGGAGATCGAGGCCAAACCGTTGAGAATGTCATCAAGGAAGACTCCTTTGCCATCAATCAATTCCGCGAGGATGAAATTTCCCAGAATCTTGCGTCTTGAAAAGTATTTTTTTTCAAAGTCCGCTCGGTTGCCGGTTCGTGTGAAGGACAGCCAGTCCGTGGCTGTCAGTGTCGGATAACTGAAGGGTGAATCTTCCTGCGCCGTCTTCAGAATATAATCAGCGCATTCTTTGTCAACTCGTTGCTTGTCAAAGACAGGGTTGAGATCGGTCAACTGACCAAGCATACGTCCATTGAAATCAGTCAGCTTCATGATGATTCTTGTCTCCATAATGAGCCTGAAGATACTCCCTTGGCGAGACACCTTCGACTTTTTTAAACACCTTGCTGAAATAGAATGAGCTTTCGAACCCAAGTTCGTCGGAAATCTCATACACTTTCAGGTCTGAATTTGCCATCATGTCTTTAGCAACGGCGATCTTTTCTTTGTTGATGTACTCAATAAAAGAGCATCCTCCGAAACGAGAGAAAAGGGAACTCAGGTAGTTCTGGCTAAATCCAAAGATGGAAGACACTTCACTAAGAGTTATCTTGCGTTTGATATTTCCCTGTATGTATTCCTGGACATTCTTGATAATCTTGCTTCTGTAGTCTGATTTTCTTCCTTGGAGTTGTTCTTTCAATCCTTTTTGAAGGGCTATAAGCCATGTCGCGCATTCCATGTTGTTATTCTTGCGATAAAGGCTCCTGTATCCATCAGGTTCGTCGGCAAATACTTTGGAAACAATCTCTTCCCCCTCGGGAAGAAGCGTGATTGACATGTACAAGATGTTTGAGACCGCATCCAATGCTTGAAGTCTTGATACTTTCCTTCCCGCTAGGGCTTGGGCTATCTCCTCAAGGACGCATGACAGGCTTTCCACATCCATTTCACTGAAGGCCTTATTCAGTTTGTCATGATATTCCTTTAGATTGAAAGCTTCTCCTTCAGCCTTTGTATCAAAGAAAGCAACCAAACCTGTCTTTTGGGCTATCGGAAGCAATTGTCTGGCACTAAAGAAAGAATCGCAGAGAGCCAGCGGGTCTTCAACACTTTTCCCCACACTGCAGATAAGCTGCACCGAGAAGTAGTTCTTGATAACCTCTTTTGTGGTCTCAAGTGCTTCCTGTATCGTCTTTTGAGATTGCTCATTTGACAAGCAGAAAGTTATCGATAAATGCCGCATGTCCAAACTGGTAACATAACAAAGACAATACTTGGAAACGGTTTCCCGGACCATCAGGGTTGTGGAGAAAAACAGATTGATAAGTTGTTCCTTGTCCATCTGGGAGGGTGAGAGGCCTTCAAGTTCCGCATAGCACACCACATATTCCTTAGCCTCGAACTTGATTGCAAGATCCTGACTCTGGATGCGGAATTGTTCCCTTGAATCGATGAGGCCATTGAGAAGACGGACGAAGAACTTGTCGTAGAAGACTTGCATCCCTATCCGGCTGGTGCCGGTCGTGGTTTCTGTTTTCTTGCAATTGGATATGGCTTTGTCCAGTGTTTCCCCTAAGGTCTCCGCTGTCAATTCAATCTTGACGAGGTAGTCCACCGCTTGATACTTGATGGCATTACGCGCCAATGAGAATTCCTCAAGATTTGTGAGCATTATGAACTGAGGGCTGTTGCCTTTCACCGAACAACCCCTAAGGACGTCGAGACCGCTTCTTAGTGGCATCTTGATGTCTGTTATCACCACATCCGGGCAAAATCGCTCAATCAGTTCCGATAACTGTTTGCCATTATGAGCCAAGGCACAAATCTGAGCATTGTGCTGTTCCCATTTTATCATTGATTGTAAGCCGACAAGCACCAGAGGTTCATCATCGGCAAGAATCACTTTGTATTTCATTGTCTTTCTCCTGACTTCTAGGGACATAGACAAACATGACTGTCCCTTTTCCTTCCGTGCTACTTATTTTAATGCCGTATTGTTTTCCAAAAATATATTTCAGGCGTTTGTCGACATTCCCGATTCCTATACCTTTG
The DNA here is from genome assembly GCA_041670175.1 of Sphaerochaetaceae bacterium. Taxonomy (GTDB): domain Bacteria; phylum Spirochaetota; class Spirochaetia; order Sphaerochaetales; family Sphaerochaetaceae; genus JBAXZS01. Next base: position 8,642 of record JBAXZS010000031.1, read on the forward strand.
AATAAGCCGGAGTTTTTGTCTGCCTTGTCCGGCATTGCTTGCAAGAGTTGCTGCTCTGTCATTCCGATTCCATCATCGCTGATGGTAATCTCAATGCAATCATCAAGCGCCCTTGCCTTTATCTCTATCGTACCGGCACCTCCGTTTGGCTCAATGCCATGGAATATTGCATTCTCGACCAAAGGCTGAAGTGTGAAGCGCAGGATAGGGATGTTTTGAAGCTCCAAAGGTATATCAATGATTACCTTGAGGGTTCCTCCATACCGGTATTGTTGTATGACGATATAATCCTCGATGAGGGAGAGCTCGTCTTTAAGTGGTACTACGGTTTCCTTTGATTTTGCAATGTTCTTCATGAGGCGTGACAGCGCAGTGGTCATTTCCGCTATACCGGGCGAATTCTGGATTGTTGCCATCCATTTTATAGAATTGAGCGTATTGAAGAGGAAGTGTGGGTTGATTTGGCTTTGGAGCATGCGATATTCAAGTTCTTGTTTTTGCTTCTCATCCGCAACTCTCTTATCCAGCAAGGTGACAATCTGTGTTGACAACTCATTCATGCTTCTTCCAATGTCCCCGAGCTCATTATTCCATTCGATGTTAGGGTCGGCCTTGAAGTTTCCTTTTGCTATCTCCTTGGTTTTTTGCTGAATTTTGGAGACAGGCACGGTGATTGTCCTGTTGAGATACACAGCCATGAAACAGCCAAATAATATTACCGCCACCACAAGCAGCCCAAGCATGGTAAGATAGATGCTTTTCTCAATAAAAAATCCTTCGGCGATGCTTTGACTGAGCCATACCCCGGGGAAACCTGTTGCGCAGGATATCACCAGTAGCTTATTGCCTCGAGAATCAGTTATTTTCTGGATCCTGTCATTGGATTCGGTGACTCTGCTTGATTTCTCTTTCCAGTTTTCGATATTTCCCACAGGAATGAAGTGTGTATCTTCAATACGATAGGCCTGGTCTCCGAGTGTAAGGTAGAGATAGGATCCTTTAGGGAGTTGATAATTCGTCAATTGGGTGAGGATTATATCCCCCTTTACCGCCAGATAGGCAAACCCCCCATTGGCCAGGGCTCTGACAATAGGAAGTATTTGCGTCCCCTCAGAGAGAAGAAAGGGGTCTTCCTGGATGGCGTTCCATTTCTGGGGATCCTTGTTTTCTTCATTTATAGCCAGGTTGAGATTATAGGGGGTGACAGGTTTGCTGTTTGCTGATACTCCGATATGGATGAACTGTCCGTTGCCTTTTGTAACAATTATTCGTTGCACATATTGTTGTGCGTGGTTGTTCATCATTTCCTCTTTGATCCTCTCATATGTTTCAAGAGAAGAAGACAGGCTGTCTTCCTGAAGAAAAGTGGAGACCTGGGCACTTGTGGAGAACCACTTGAGCAAGGAATTTATGGCAACCATGTCTTGGCTGGCCAGACCTCCCACCAAGTGCAGATTGAATTCTGCTCCTTGGATTCTTGTTTGACGCGAATAGCTATTGAACAGAGAGAAGCTAAACCCAGTCACCAGCAGGGACAAAATGACAGTGAAGCAGATTGTAAGCATTGTTATCTTTGACTTTATGGTTCGCATCCAAATCGCCCCTTGTATCATTATCGCGGCACATTTTGGTTAGTTGTCAATAATAAAAAACACACATTGGATAATAATGCATAATTAGATAACATTCTGCATGGTTTTAACAAAAATAAAGTCGATTAGTGGAGAATATTGAACATTCTGAGTGTTTTTTTACATGGTACGATTTGATTTATGGGTTTAGCGTTACATATGGAAGCGGACTATAGGTCCGATGGCGCAAGAGGAGGAAATCATGCGTTCAATAAAAAAGGTGGTTGGTGTTTTTTTGATTGTGTCTGTAGTTCTTTGTTCTGCTTTTGCTGCAGGAAGTAGTGAGGTTGCAAAGACTCCTACCGGGGCAACAACCCTCAAGTGGGCTCTTTGGGATATTGATTCAACTACATACTACAAGCCGCTGATTGATGCTTATGAAGCATCTCATCCAAACATAAAGATCGAGATGCTCGACCTTGGTTCAGCTGATTTCATGACCATGCTCCAGACTCAACTTACCGGTGGTGATGATACCATCGACATTGTGACGGTCAAGGATATTCCTGGATACAGCAATCTGGTCAAAAAAAATCTGCTTTTCAGTCTGAATGATAAAATTAAGAGCGAAGGGATAGATACTTCCCTTTATGGGGGAACAACCGAGCAGATTACCGTCAACAACAATCTGTATGCCTTGCCGTTCCGCAGTGACTTTTGGGTTATCTTCTACAACAAGGCCCTGTTTGATAAGGCTGGCGTCGCCTATCCAACCAATGATATGACTTTTGCCCAGTATGATGCTTTGGCTCGCAAGATGACCAGTGGAAGTGGGGCGAACAAGGTGTATGGAGCTCATTATCACACATGGAGATCCGCTGTACAACTTTTTGGTATTCTTGATGGCAAGCACACCATCGTTGATGGCCACTACGAATTTCTCAAGCCATACTATGAAATGGTCCTTGCGGAACAGAAGGACGGAATCTGCCAGGATTACGGTTCCCTGAAGACTTCCTCGACTCACTATAGTGGTGTTTTTTACAACAACAGTGTCTCGATGATGAACATGGGGTCATGGTTCATCGCCACCTTGATCGACAAGATCAATAAAGGCGAGGCTGATTGCAAATCCTGGGGTATCGTGAAGTATCCTCATGCTGAGGGTGTTCCTGCCGGGTCCACATTGGCGACCATCACCAGTCTTGGTGTAAGCGCCGCCTCGAAAAACAAGGACGCGGCCTTTGACTTCGTGAAGTTTGTAACAGGTCCCGAAGGTGCCTCGATTATTGCAAAGACAGGGACCATTCCTTCCATAAAGACCGCAGAGGTCATCAAGACCATTTCCTCAAAAGCCGGGTTCCCAACCGATAGTGCTTCAGCCGAAGCCCTCAAGGTTTCCCATGGCTATCTGGAAATGCCCTTGAATGATAAATCCGCGGACATAGAGATCATCCTTAATCAGGTGCATGATGAGATCATGACAAACAACATCAGCATTGATGATGGTATCAAGAAGATGGATACCCAAGTTCAGAAGATCCTAAGTAAATAGGTTCCCACAGGATCCGGGGTAAGAAAACTTGCTCCGGGTCTTTTCCTAACAAAGGTTGGTGCTGTCATGATTTCAAGGAAAGCGGAAATCCGCAAACAGTTGGTGGCGTATAGTTTCATTGCTCCCAACTTCATCGGTTTCGCTATCTTCACATTGGTTCCCATCGTCTTTGCTTTCGCCTTGGCGTTCCTGCACTGGGATGGAGCGAATCCGATAACATTCGCCGGACTGGAAAACTTCAGGAACCTTTTGGATGATGATCAGTTCAAGGCTGCTCTCAAAAACACAATACTCTATGCGCTGGGAACAGTCCCCCTCACATTGGTATCCAGCTTGTTTCTTGCTGTCTTGCTCAACCAGGGTATACATGGCAGGAACTTTTTCAGGACTGTCAGCTTTTTCCCTTATGTCGCCTCATTGGTGGCTGTCGCAGCGGTTTGGAACATGCTTTTCAATCCCGCAAAGGGACCTGTGAACCTATTGCTTCTGGCACTTGGTGCAAAATCCGTCCCAGGGTGGGCTGCGGACAAACAATGGGCGATGATAACCGTCATCATGTTCAGTATTTGGAAATTCACAGGATATTACATGATTATTTATCTTGCAGGTTTGCAAGGGATCAATCCTGAACTTTATGAAGCTGCGAATCTTGATGGTGCAAATGCTTGGCAACGGCTTAGGTTTGTGACCTTGCCACAATTGAGCAGCACAACTTTTTTCGTCATGGTTATGCTTACCATACAATGTTTCAAGGTCTACGATATCATATACATGCTGACCCAAGGAGGACCGGGCACAGCCACTTTGGTATTGGTCTATGACATCTATAACAAAGCTTTCATCAGTTGGGACCTGGGAGCGGCAAGTGCTGTCGCCATGGTCTTGTTCCTTCTGGTCCTTTGTGTGACTTTGGTCCAATTCATTTGGGAAAAGAAGAGATAGGCCATGCAGATACAATCAAGAAGAGACAGGATTGGAAAGATATTCATGTATATCGTGCTTGTCATTATGGCACTGGTGATGTTGTTGCCGTTTGTATGGATGCTTAGTGCCTCACTCAAACTTGACAAGGATGTCTTCAAGTTTCCCATTGAATGGATACCACGCAATCCCAGATGGTCGAATTATGTTGATATCTGGGTTAAAATTCCTCTTGGCAGATTCATCTTCAATACTTCGAAATTGACCGTGATAGTTACTTTTCTTCAGTTGCTGACCTCAAGTTTTGCTGCATATGCTTTTGCCAAATTGCAATTCAAGGGACGTGATGTCTTGTTCTTGGGTTACGTCGCCACCATAGCGATGCCTTGGCAGGTATACATGGTCCCTCAGTTCATGATGATGCGGTCCTTGCATCTGAACAACACCCATTTGGCGATTATCTGTCTTCAGGCCTTCTCTGCTTTTGGAGTGTTCCTCATGCGTCAGTTTTACGATGGGGTTCCCGATGAACTTTGTGAAGCGGCTCGTATCGATGGAATGAGTGAATACCGTATTTATGCCCAAATAATGCTTCCCTTGAGTAAACCCGCCTTGTCGACACTGACAATATTCACATTTGTCAACACATGGAATGACTTTCTTGGTCCTATGCTGTACTTGACCAAGACCAATCTCAAGACAATCCAGATAGGACTCAGGATGTTCATTGGACAATATTCCTCAGAATATGGTCTCATCATGGCAGCTTCTGTTGTTGCTTTGGTGCCTGTGGTTATTGTGTTCTTGTCATTGCAGAAGTTTTTTGTTCAGGGAGTCGCCTCAAGCGGGCTCAAGGGATAAGGACTTATAAAACCGCAGGAGGGGAATAATGGAAAACCAAGCAATCACCAAACAGGAAATCAAGCAAGCACTTCAAGAAGCTTGCTCAAAGATCAGGTCAAATCTTCCTCTCTTCACGAATCATTGCCAGAATCATAGCAGCGTCAATTCTCTCTATCCCCAATGTCGCAATGATCAGTGGACCTGCGGATTCTGGCCGGGTGAGATATGGCTTGCCTACGAAGCGACAGGCGATTGTCGTTTCCGTCAGAGCGGGGACATCCTTGTCAGCTCTTTTCTCTCAAGGATCAAGAACCATATATGTGTGGATACTCATGATATGGGGTTCCTTTATACCCCCAGTTGTGTTTCCGCCTATAAGCTGACAGGAAACAAGGAAGCAAGGGAAGCCGCAATGCTTGCCGCAGACCAGCTTGCCTCACGATTTCAGAAAGTGGGAGAATTCATTCAGGCCTGGGGTGCGATGGGTGAGAAAGAGAACTATCGATATATCATCGATTCCTTGCTCAATCTTCCGTTGCTTTATTGGGCGACAAGCGAGAGTGGTGATGAAAAGTACGGAAGGATTGCACAAATGCATACTTCCACGTGTATAGCAAATAGTTTTCGCAGTGATTACTCGACTTTCCATACCTTTTTCATGGATTCTCACAATGGAGAGCCGCTAAGAGGTGAGACCTGTCAGGGATACCGCTCAGACAGTTCTTGGGCAAGGGGTCAGGCATGGGGTATTTACGGCCTTGCCCTTGCGTATAAGTATAATCATGAATCAAAATATATTGATTTGTTCCGCCATGCCAGCCAATATTACCTTTCCCGGCTCCCTGTGGACATGGTTCCTTATTGGGATTTGATATTCACCCAAGGCAATGAGCCCCGTGACAGCAGTTGTGCTTCGATAGTTGCCTGTGGCATGTTGGAGATGGCCAAGTACCTAGGGGGTGAGGAATCGTCATATTATACAAACCTTGCTAAAGAGATGGTGGGTAGCCTTTTTCGAAACTACCGGGTTAAGGTAGGAGATGTATCAAATGGCCTTGTTTACCACGGAACATATAGCAAGAAAAGTCCTTATAACACTTGTACACAAGAAGGGGTGGATGAGTGTGTGAGCTGGGGTGATTATTTCTATATGGAAGCCCTTACCCGGCTCAGCCGGGCATGGGATCCATATTGGTGAGGTGTCGTTATGGATAGGGAAGTGTTTTTTGGACAAGGCAAGAGGTTCTTTTTTGATGACAAGAAAAAGATTTCGCAGTACGTCATGTCAAACTGCCAGAGAGAAGCCGAGCATGTGATAAGAACAGCAGATGATGTGGTCCGCCAGGAATTCTTGTTCGACTTGCGCTGGGATATGGAGCGTACCTCAAGGAAAGTATATTTTGAGCATGAGATAGACTGGCTTTCTCAACCTGATGATGATCCTGAGTGGATATTTGCATTCAATCGGATGAGATTCTGGATATGTTTGGGCCAGGCATATGCCATGACACAGGATGAGAAGTATGCGAAGTGTTTTGCATCCCAGCTTCAGCACTGGGTGCGTACGGTAAGGAGGGAGGATCCCCGATGCGCCAAGGCTTGGAGAACCATAGAGGCAGGGATAAGGATGGAGTATTGGTCAAAAGCCATTCTCTACTTTGCTGACAGTCCGAGCTTGACAGCGGAGGTGATGGATACGTTCATCACCAGTTTGACTGACCATGCCGAGTTTATCATGGACCACTACGACAGCTATAATCTGATGAGCAACTGGGGGGTCCTTGCGAATCACGGCCTGTTTATCGCATCGGTCCTGCTTCCTGAGAGTTCTCGGACCTTGGAGTATCAGAAAGAGGCGTTGAGACGTCTGGAGCAGGAGATCAGCATCCAAGTCTATGACGACGGAAGCCAATGGGAACAAAGTCCTTTGTATCACAATGAGGTTGCGCATGATTTTCTTGATGTTGTTATTCTGGCAAGAAGAAACCACATAGACCTGCCAAGGATAATTGAGGAGAAAACAAAGAAGATGTGCCTTGCTTCCTCGGCATGGCAACTTCCCAATGGGAATGAGCCGATTAATGGGGATAGTGATGCCATTGACCAACGGGATATCGTCACGAAGGGTGCCGTATTGTTCAATGATACTGCACTTCTAAAAACGGCCTCCCCTGATTTTGATTTTGACACCATCTGGGACATTGGTTGGGAAGAAAGGAATGTATATCTTGGAATGAGAAAAAACCTTCGGCAAGCGACCAGTGGGGATACGGAACTGTCTTTATTGCCCGATAGCGGGAATGCCTATTTTCGTAACGGGGGAGGGTATGTTCATTTCCATTGCGGGACTTTGGGGGCGGGACATGGACATGGTGATCAACTGCATGTTGATTGGTTTGCAAATGGGGAAGACATCTTGGTGGACTCAGGACGTTTCACCTATGTTCCCAAACCTGAGCGTTATGAGTTCAAGGATTGCACGGCACATAATACCACCATCGTCGATCAC
>JBAXZS010000032.1:0-15951 GCA_041670175.1 Sphaerochaetaceae bacterium
AAAACTGATAATCGAGAGTTATTTGAGAATGCTCTCCCAAAACCCCTTATTGGAAATCTCACTGGACAAAATTGCCCTGGATGTAGGAATTTCCAAGACAGCCATATTCAGATATTTCCCAAAGAAACAAGACCTTGAGGACTCCATTGTGTCCGTTATTAACCAAAGAATTGACAGCGTCAAAAGCAATGTCATCGCAGGTGATCTTCCTCATAACATGGAAATCCTCCTTAATTTTCTCAAAACGACCAAGCATCATTACCCTATTCTTGTACAGATGTTCTTCACCAGGAATTTCAATATACCAGATGTTTCCAGGCTTCTCTTTGTCAGTCCTTCCTTTCCCAACGACGAGGCCTGTCTGCTGTATCGCTTCTTATTTTTCTTCGTATTTTCCATGAGTTCTTTCAATCAAGGAGAATTCAACGGGCAGGATATTCCCTCGTACATAATGTGCATGATGGATTTCTATAGGAAAGGTCTTGGTTATTCATTGCCCGGGGAAAGACAAATAGGAATTGAGGCAAATGAAATAGCAGACGATCGTTTTCTCAATGCACTAAACGAGGTCATTCTTCATTACGGGATGCATGGCGTTTCCATTGGGCGTCTCTCACAGCAACTGAATTTATCCAACAGTACCCTTTATTCCTTCTTCTCTTCAAAAGAGGATCTGATCGAGCGTACAGCCACCAGGGAATTCCTGCAATTCCTTTCCCTTCTTGATGGTAAACTGAGAAATGTCCAAACAAAGGAAGAAGCCATTGTCACTCACGTTGCCATTGCAGGTTCGTTCCTCAGCCAACGGCCCCCTCTGTCTTCTTTCTTCATCGGAATCAAATGCATGAAGGAAGAGAAGGCGTTCAAAACCTACCCCAATATCGTTTTTTGGCAGGATCGGCTCAGTGAAGCCTATCCTTTCTTAGGAAAGGTGAGCATTATGCTTCCTGTCGCATTAAAAATGTCAAGTATCGTGCAGAATCAACACGAATTATCTCAAGAGACCATGCTCCAGTATCTTTTTACTGGATGCCAATCGGAGGAATAATGAAGAAGAAATTGTTTGCTATGGTATGGATTGCAAGCTTGCTCTTGCTCCCTGCTGCAGCTCTTTCACTGACGGTTGAGGATGCCGTCTCCTATGCAATAGCCAACAACAGGACATTGGAAAGTTCGAAACTTGACCTAAAAATGGACAAGGATGCCAAGGACGTAAGTTGGAATGGGTTCCTGCCTACATTACAGACAACGGCGTCCTTGTCTCGGAATAACCAAGTTAATCCTATTTATACTGTACCAACCTCTCCCTCAACCAGTTTTGTAGGAGGGGTCACGTTCTCCTTCAATTTCAATCCTGCCTTGATCACCAATATGCGTCTGGCACAGGAGAAGTATCTTGCAGGCCAAATAAGCTATGACCAGGCAAAGGCTCAGACGACCTTGAATGTGAAGAAGATGTTCTATGCCATATTGCTACAAAAACAAGCGCTGGAACTCCAGAAGCAAACCTTGGAAAATACCAAGGGGAGAATGGAGCAGGCACAGGATTTGTATAGTCAGGGTTTCGCTACGGAACTCACCGTGCTACAGACACAAGTCAGCTATGAGAACCTGAAGGCCACTGTTTTGAAACAGCAACAATCACTGGAACAGCAATTGGGTACCTTCGCCTTCCTTTTGGGCTTGGATGAGAACGAGCCCCTTGACCTTGTCGGTGCGATTGAACCTGAATTCAAGAATATAGATGCCCAGCAGGCCCTCTCACGCATCGGCCTGCGCTACGATGTCATCACCTTGCAAAAGCAGATGGATATATTGGACGTACAGAAAAAAGCCGTCGATCAGCAGATTTGGATCCCTTCTGTCGCGCTCAATCTTTCTTACCAGCCAATATTGAGTGACATCACCAACAATTGGGGTACGAGTAGCAATTGGTATGACGGGGGCTCCTGCTCTGTCACCGTGGCCTGGAACTTGACCAACTTGCTACCTTGGTCAACAGGAAGACAAAGTATCAAGACTTTGGAGGACAACAAGAAGAAGCTGCAATTGAATCTGGAGATGGTGCAAGCGAATGCCCGTATGGAAGTGAAGAACCTCATCACATCGCTGAGCCAGTCCCAGGAGGCAATCGACAGTAGCGAACGCAGCATCAATCTTGCCCAGAAGTCCTATGATATGACCCTGGACGCGTATCAGCAAGGAAGCAAGGAACTACTGGATGTAAGAGATAGTGAGAACCAGCTTAATCAAGCCAAACTGAGCAAACTTAGCGAACAATACAACTACCTAAGTTCGTTGCTGGACCTTGAATATGCATTACAGACATCACTTTAAAATCTGAGAGATGAAGAAGGATAATTTATGAAAAAGAAACTTTTTATCGTTGCCCTGGGTTGCATCCTCCTATTTGCTGGATGCTCAAAGATACAAGGGAAATTGCAGGATAAGAATGCCCCGGAGCAAGTAAGTGAACCTGAGATTGTAGCAAACGCAGTACAGGTTACTCCTACTTCCTATCAAGGCATTTCCAGTTATAAGAACTTCGGAGGAGATGTCCAACCGGTCACTTCAATGGACATACTGAGCGAAACAAGTGGAAAGGTCTCCACACTTGATGCCAAGGTGGGTGACTATGTCAAAAAAGGCCAGGTGCTTGCGCAAATTGACCCAAGCAAACCGGGTATGAACTATAACCTTAGTCCGGTAAAGGCTCCTATGAGCGGTACCATCACCGCCGTGGTTCCTTCTGTTGGCAGCATGGTCTCCCCCGCGATGTCCATGGGGAAGATTATCAGCACTGATGATCTGGAAATCGTATTCTCTGTTGTGGAGCGCTACATTTCCCTGGTCAAGATTGGTAACAAGGCAAAAATCACCTTTGATGCCTATCCCGGTGAAGTGTTCCCTGCTACCATCTGCGAGCTTAGCCCGACATTAGACAGTGCGACAAGAACCCTCAAGGTCTATTGCAAACTTGACAAAGCGGATGCAAGGATTATCAGCGGTATGTATGCGAAAATCCAGCTGATCATCGAAGCCAAGGAAAAGGTCCTGGTCATTCCTTACTCTGCCATCGTCAACGGTTATGTATTTGTAGTCGACAAGGGCACGGAACCTATGATAGTGCACCAAGTGAACATCAAGCAAGGAATCAAGGAAGGCACTCTTGTTGAGATAGAGAGCGGTTTGAACGAAGGGGACGAGGTAGTGACAAAAGGTCAGAGTCAACTTTCCGAAGGAACAACAATAAACATCGTGGGAGGCACCAACTAATGAGCCCATCAAAAGCAGCGGTGAAACATCCAACAACAGTCATCATCATCTTTATCTTGCTGACCGCCTTGGGTATTTATTCCACAAAGACCCTACCTATCGATATGTTTCCCGAGATGGACATACCGTACATCCTGGTCCAGACAAGCTATAGCAACGCCTCCCCTTCCGAGGTGGAAGATAAGCTTACCAGGACTTTGGAGAATTCACTTTCAGGCATCTCCGGGCTCAAAAAGGTAACCAGTACTTCCTCGCAGGGTTCCAGCGCCATTATCCTGGAGTTCAATATGGGGACCAACTTGGATGAAGCCGCCAACTCAATACGTGACCGCATTGACTTGGTACGAAACTACCTTCCTACCGATTCCACCAGCCCCATTATCTTCAAGCTCGATCCTACCATGATGCCTATCATGGCCTACGCTCTGAGTTCGGACAACCTGAGCCCTGAGCAACTGCGAAAAATTGCCGAGGATACAGTACAACCCAGATTGGAACAAGTTGATGGCGTGGCCTCCACTTCCCTTCTTGGAGGAAGAGAGAGAGCCATTCGCATAGAAATCCCCAAAAAGAGACTTGAGGCATACAACCTTTCCATCACCCAAGTTGGGCAGATGATCGCAGCACAGAATCTGCAAACCTCGACAGGTACCATCAGTGAGAACGGAGTCGATTGGTCCATCACTGCCGATGGACAGTACTCCTCGTTGGATGACATCCGCAACACAGTCATATCCTATAAGGCGGGAGATGATTATCAGGTAAGAAGAATCCTGCTTGGAGACATCGCCGATGTATATGATGGCTATAAGGATGTCTCATCCTATGCGTATGTCAACGGAGAAAGTTGTGTGGTCCTCTACATCCAGAAACAAACCGGCAAGAACACTGTCACAACAACCAACAACGTACGTAAGCAAATTGATTCCATCACCAAGGCGATTCCCTCCCAAGCCAAACTTGTGGAAGCTTACAACTCCTCCGATATCATCAAAGAATCGATCGACCAAGTGACTAATTCCGCCTTGCAGGGAGCGCTTTTGGCTATTCTGGTATTGTTGTTCTTCCTACGAAACATCAAGAGCACCCTCATTGTCGCCCTGACCATCCCTATTTCTTTGGTAGTCACACTGGGGGTTATGTACTTCACCGGTTTCTCCTTGAACCTGATGACACTCGCAGGTCTTGCATTGGGGGTAGGTATGTTGGTGGACAACTCGATTGTCATACTGGAAAACATCTTTTCCTACCGTGAACGCGGAGCGAAGGCGACTGTAGCCTCAGTCCTTGGGTCACAAGAGATGCTCACCGCCATCACAAGCAGCACTTTCACCACCATCTGTGTATTCCTCCCCCTGATCATGTACAAGAAACAACTGGGTATGATTGCTGATGCCTTTAATGGATTGGCTTTCACCGTCGTAATCTCACTTGTCTGTTCCTTGGTCGTCGCCATTGTGCTCGTCCCTGTCCTTGCCTCCAAGTACTTGAAGCTTGGGAATATGAAAAAGCGAAACCAGAAAGGATTCCAAAGGAACATGACCCGATTCTTTGATGCCGTCGACAACGGCTACTCAAAAATGGTCCGTTTCGTAATCCATCACAAGATTCTTACTATTTTGGTCCTGGTTGTTGTTCTGATCCTGTCAATCATGGAAATACCTAAAATAGGATTCATTTATATGCCTGAATCCGAGCAGAACAGCCTGACTGTGAACATTTCCTTACCGCAGGGAACGTCCTTATCAGTCACCAATGACGTGCTAACCCGTTTCGATAAACGTGCTCACGAGGTACTTCAAGGTATCAAGATGAGTGTAGGGTCGGTGGGCAACAGCGGTTCTATGATGAGCTCGCAAAGCGGTACAGACAACGCCTCATACAACCTGACTTTCTATCCAAGTAAAACGCGTCAGATTGGTTGGGATAGCGACACCTCAGCAAAGAAAAAACTGGAACTGTTGTTCAAAGAATTCCCTGAGGCAGCCATGTCCATCCAGGCGGATAGCCTGACCAGTAGTCTAGGAGGTGGGGGATTCGATATTTCCATCAAGAGCAACGACCTAGCGCTGTGCAGACAGACTTCCAATGAAATCAAGAATTTGCTTGAGACCAAGGGAAGTGAATATGTGAAGGATGTGAAAACTTCCCTGGAAGACGGACTTCCCCAGCTTACTGTCGTGTTTGATCGTGAGAAAATGTATGCGCTTGGGCTGAATGTCGCCTCAGTGAATGCCGAGCTCAAAGCCGACATCCAAGGAACCACTGTGAGCAGATATCACGAGAATGGATCCGAGACAGACATCATCATATCCCTCAGTCCAGAGGACAAGTCAATGATAACCGATCTTGAGGAGCTTTCTGTCATCAACGCTAGTGGAGCAAGGATACCTTTATCAAGCTTCGCCCATTATGAGCAAAGCAAGGCACCTATATCCATCAGCCGAGAGAATCAGAGCAGGATTGTGCATATCACAGCAAAAATGGCCGATGGAGTTACGGTGGATAAAGCGCAGAAGGCTGTCGAAAAGCTCATCAAGGCAAACATCCCTACTAGCGACGACCTGCTGATCAGCTATGGTGGTGATTACCAGCAGTTGAGCGAAGGGCTAGCGACTTTCGCACAGATCATCATCATCGCCATGCTTTTGGTATTTGCTGTCATGGCAAGCCAGTTCGAATCGTTTCTCAAGCCGTTCATTGTGCTGTTCACCATCCCATTGTCAATCATTGGTATCGTATTGGTGTACCTGTTGACAGGACAGACGTTCAGCCTCATCACCGCTGTCGGTCTGTTAATCCTTGTAGGGATCATTGTAAATAACGGCATCGTCCTCATCGATTACACCGCACTGCTACAAAAACGTGGATTGAATCTTGAGGAAGCCTGCGTGCAGGCTGCAAAGAATAGGCTCAGGCCAATTCTCATGACCACCTTGACAACTGTGTTAGCCTTGGTCCCTATGGCGTTCTTTCCTGGAGAGGGATCCCAGATGGTCCAGCCAATCGGGCAGACAGTGTTCGGTGGTCTGAGCTTTGGAACTTTGATGACCCTTTTCCTGATGCCTTTGCTGTACTACATGTTTAATAGAGGAAAAGAAAAGAAGGAAATTAAGAAAATGGCTAAGGAGGCAGCCGAATATGAAGAAACTGGAAGTAATTCTTAGCCAGGCAATAGATGCAGACTTTATGCGTGCCTGTTTGGTTATGAAGGTAGGACAACACTACACGAAATCGATAGGAGTACAGGGATGTGGCAACACTTGTCCCAAGATGGGTGATGAGATTTGGCCGCAGTTGAACAACCATTACATGATGTGCATTCCTGATGAAGAGCTGAAAATCATCAAGAAGATCATCACCAACCTCAGGACTAAATATCCTGACGAGGGCATTACTTGTTTTGTCACAGAAACAGAGGAATTATGATACACCCCGCTCCTGTAGGAACAAGTCCGGCAGGAGTGAGGTTTATTCTGCCTGATATTACCATTATTTCGAAGATGAGGAAAACATCATGTTTTTTTTGATTCCCTTGCGTATTATTACGATGATTTATCTGCTTGCTGCGCTACTTCCCGGATTTTTCCTGCTGAGATACATCTACAGCAAGGACCATATGGAAAAGGAGAATCCGTTGCTTTTGGGCTCTTTGTTGCTTCAAGGAGTCTGGGCGGCCTTTGTCTCTATCATTTTTGAATGGGTCGGGGAATCGATCCTTGATGTTTCCCTTTCCCAGGAAAGTCCTTATTATGTGCTGATTCTCGCCTTTCTTGTCGTTGGGGCCGTAGAGGAAGGAACCAAGTTTTTTTTCCTTAAACGAAAGACTTGGAACATACCGGATTTCAATTATACTTTCGACGGCATTGTCTATGCCGTCTTTGTCTCCATGGGTTTTGCTTTGTTCGAGAATATCAAGTATGTGTTCGGTTATGGATTGCCCGTCGCTTTTTCCCGGGCATTCCTCGCTGTTCCTGCCCATATGGGGTTTGCCGTTTTCATGGGTTATTTCTTTAGCCGGGCAAAACGAGCTGAGAACCGAGGTAACAGGATTGGATCGGTCTGCAACCAGATTGCTGCCTATGTAATAGCAGTCCTGCTTCATGGTTTTTATGACTCCACAGCAATGAAAGGGACAAGTTTGTCAACCTTGTTGTTCATTGTGTTTGTCGTTGCCATGTACCTCATTGTAATTAATCTTGTAAAGAAAGAGTCTAAAAAGGACAGTTGCATCTATTGACACCCTTCTCAAAGAGACTCTTCAAAAACAGGTAAAGAGTCATATTTGCAAAAAAAACAATAAAAACCTCAGATAATTCGTGTATATGTCCAATTGTTTTGGTACAAATAATCTATAAACTTCCAATTATTGGTATGTTTTTGAGGTAAATTGTGTATAAATGTACGATTCTTTTGGAGAATAGCCAATCGGAACTGCTTTCCGTTACGGTAAAGCATGGGTTTTCAGCACTTATTGAGGGTGAAGGAAAGAAATTTCTCTTTGATGTTGGCCCTGATGGCACCATCCTCACCAACTCGCTGCTTCTTGACAAATCCCTCGTTGACATCGATGCGGTAATTCTTAGTCACGCCCATTACGATCATGCCGGGGGATTCCGTACCTTCGCCACACAGTATTCTGTTCCACTACTGTATACCGGTCCCAATTTCTTTAGCCCTAAATGGGCGCAAAATGGCGAGATATTCACGTATCTCGGTTCAGGTTTCGGCAGAGAATATCTCAAGGAAAAGGATATTACCCACACAATTGTGAAAGGATGCATGGAAATAGCTCCCGATCTTTTTCTTGTCTCGGGATTCTTCCGTACTTATGCCTATGAAACCATACCTGAGAGATTTTGCAATGGCGATGCGCCTGACTGCAAAAAAGACGATTTCTCCGATGAGATCTGCCTGATTGCAAAACATCCAGATTCCCTCACCTTGCTTTCCGGTTGTGCCCACCCTGGTATTCTGAACATGATAAGTACTTGCAATACCCTCTTTTCCCAAAAAGTGACACGAGTCATCGGAGGAGCACATCTTTCCAAGGAAAACGAGCAAAGAATCGATAAGACCGCAAAAGAACTGGAAGCCAAGGAAATCAAAGAGACTTTTTTCTGCCACTGCAGTGGAAACGCCATAACCAAGAAACTTACCCAGGATAAAAAAATTACAGCATACGCCATTGGCTGCGGGGATATGGTAAGCCTATGACAAATCCAACACTCCTCAAAGTCTCTCAGAGCATCGTCGATGCCACCAGCAATTATGTCCAAGGAAGAACCATCAATATTATCAATCCAGAAGGCATCATCATTGCGTCTTCTGATAGTGCAAGAATAGGGACTTTCCATGCTGGCGGATTGGAAGTCGCAAAGACTGGACGTACCGTGGAGATTACTACTGAGAACAAAGCCTCCTACAAGGGGGCCAAGGAAGGCATCAACTCACCTTTGTTCAAGGATGGGGAATTCCTGGGTACTGTGGGTATCTATGGAAATCCGGATGAAGTACGCGAAGCCGCAGCACTTCTCTCCATCTGTGTGAAACTTTATCTGAAACAAGCCCAAAGCATAGAGCGTTCCCTCTTGCAGAAATCGCACAGAGACGAGATTCTCGAGATCCTTATGTCAGAAAACAACGCAGACCCCTTGCAACTACTCAATAAGGCAACAGCATTGGGAGCTAATCTCGTCTTCCCTCTTTTACCTATTGTTTGCACTTTGAACAAGAATTCCTCGATAAGCATCTCCGAATATGGAATCATCCACCATGCACTTTGTGATGCACATATCGTCAATAGAAATGCTGATATTGTCATCGAATATCCCAAGGGTATAATCATTCTCAAAAGCTCTTGCCAAAATCCGGAGCAGTTTCTTGATATGCTCGAAAGCTTCTCAACGCCTGCAGGAATCAAGGTAACTGCGGTTGCTGCGGGAATCAGTGCACAAGACATTCATTCACTTTGGTATTCCTTGCACCTTGCCCAGCGGATTATCGACACAGGGAAACTGCAGAAAGGGGATGCAGCAAAGCCTGACCATTTCATTTTCACTTGCTTTACTACAACCTCACAAGAGGTAAAAACATATATATCACCTAAATTGCAAGCTCTTGTTTCTCTCAAAAGCCCTTGGATATTCCCCACTATTGAAAGTTATTTGATTCATGATGGAAAAATTCAGGCTATGGCAGATGACTTGGGAATACACAAAAACACCTGTATTTATCGTTTAGATAAAATCCTCAATATCTGCGACTTGAAGAACTGTCGGGAATACACAAAAGCCTTCCTCCTAGCCAATATTCTTTCATTGTATTCAACCGGGAATGTACCGGTTTAAATAAAAAGGAGTTTGAAAATGTCAGGAATCTACATGTTCACAGTCATCATTGCGTCCGTCGCCTTGATGATTATCGCTATCAGCAAGTTCAAGATCCATCCGTTCATCGTCCTCACGGTAATCGCCATTCTCGTTGGGCTTCTTTGCGGTATTGACTCGGAGACAGTCATCAATAAGGTGAAATCAGGTTTTGGAAACATTCTTGCCTCCATCGGTATTGTCATCCTTGCAGGAACCATCATTGGAACCATCCTTGAGAAAACAGGAGCGGCGTTAACCATGGCGAATTCAATTCTCAAGATAGTAGGAAAAAAGAGATCGGTCCTTACCATGGCCGCCACTGGCTATGTTACCGGTATTCCTGTCTTTTGTGATTCCGGTTTTGTCATCCTTTCTCCTATCTCCCGCGCACTGGCTGCACAGTCAGGTACTTCGCTTGCAGTCATGGCTACCGCTCTGTCAGCCGGTCTATACGCCACCCATTGTCTGGTTCCTCCCACCCCGGGTCCAATTGCCATGGCAGGAACCTTGAATGCCAGTCTTGGACTGACCATCGGAATCGGACTTCTCATCTCCATTCCCGCAACCTTGGCAGGCCTCCTCTATGCCAAGAAAGTAGCCTCAAAGATCGACATCCCCGCCAACCCCGAATATACGGTCGATCAGCTCACTGAGAAATATGGGAAACTCCCAGGAGCATTCCATTCCTTCTCTCCAATTCTCGTACCCATCTTGCTTATCGCCTTGAAAAGTATTGGAGACTTCCCCTCAAAGCCTTTCGGAAGCGGATTCATCAAGCTGTTCTTCTCCTTTATTGGAAACCCTGTCATCGCACTGCTTCTCGGTATCGTACTTGCTTGCACCCTTATTCCCAAAACTGAAAGAAAAAACACCCTTTCATGGGTCACCGAAGGTGTCACTGCTTCAGCAGGCATTCTCGCCATCACTGGTGCGGGGGGAGCCTTTGGAGAAATTCTAAAGAGTCTTCCAATCGCAGACGCTCTTTCAGGTTCTTTACTTTCCATGAATATCGGAGTATTTCTCCCCTTCATCATTGCAGCCTTGCTCAAGACAGCAATGGGAGCTTCCACTGTCGCGATGATTGTCACTTCAGCAATGGTCGCTCCTCTTATGGCAAGCCTCGGCTTCACTAGTGAAATCGCAAAAGTACTTGTCATTATGGCGATTGGAGCCGGTTCAATGACTGTTTCCCATGCAAATGATTCATACTTCTGGGTTGTCTCCCAATTCAGTGATATGAACACTCAGCAAGCATACAAGTGCCAGACCGGTGTCACGGCAGTTATGGGAATCACCACTATTCTTGTCGTGTTTGTCGCTTCTCTTTTCATATAACAAAAGATACGCAGGAAGGGGGGCTCAATCGAGCCCTCTTCTTTTACAACAATTTTCTCAACGCATCCACATCTTCTTTCGTAGTGGCCCAGCTGGTAGCAAAACGAACCACCGTATGGCTGTCATCATACCTGGCCCAGAAACCTACTTGTACCTTCTGTTCCAACAATGCAAGCTTGTCGTTCTCAATAATGACAAACTGCTGGTTGGTCGGAGTCTTCAAATAGAAGCGGTATTCCTTATCCTCCAAAGAGGAAACTAATTCCCCTGCCCTGTCGATGGCATTCTTTGATATATTGAAATAGAGATTGTCGGTAAAAAGAGTATCAAACTGGACACCTAGCAACCAACCTTTGGCCAGCAGGGCTCCATGTTGTTTGATTGTGGTAAAAAAATGATTCACAGTGCCAGGATTCGGTATCACCACAGCCTCACCGAACAAAGCCCCGACCTTGGTACCTCCAATATAAAACACCTCTGTATTCCGGGCTATCACAGGCAAAGAGACATCAGTACCTTTGGCCATGAGACCATAGCCTAGACGGGCACCATCAAGGAACAAAGGAATATGATGTTTATGGCAAACAGAGTGAAGTTCCTCAAGCTCGGCCTTGGAATACAAGGTTCCGTATTCCGTTGGGTGAGAAATATAGACCATACCAGGCTCAACCATATGTTCATGATTCTCGTCATTCTGATAATCGCAGATATATTGCTCCACATCCGAGGCGCTAATTTTTCCCTCTTTTTGTCTTAAGGGAAGAACCTTGTGCCCCGTATATTCCACCGCACCTGCTTCATGAACAGCAATATGTCCGGTCTCAGCAGCAAGCACCCCCTGCCAGGTGCGCAATAATGCAGCAATAACAGTCTCATTGGTCTGCGTACCTCCAACAAGAAAACTTACCTGGGCGTCAGGTGTCTGACAAGCTAGGCAAATCTTTTCCTTAGCACTCTTACAATAGTCATCCTGCCCATAACCAGGATGCTTGTCCAAATTGGTTTCTTGTAGCTTTTCAAGAATTCTTGGGTGGCATCCTTGAAGATAATCGCTTGCAAATGATTGCATAACCCCTCCTACTTACTTCGTTTTTCCATCAGGACGGTATTGCGCCAATTCCCTTGTGAATCCTGTGCAATTCGCTCCCTATATCCTACCAGACGAAACCCACATTTCTCGTGAATCCTGACACTTGCCTTGTTATCCTGAAAGATAACCGATTGCAAAGTCCAGTAACCAGCCTTGGTCGCTTCTTCATCCAGATGTTCCAGCAAAAGAGTCCCCAAGTTTCTGCCACGATATTTCTCACCTACATAAAGGCTGACTTCAGCCACTCCCTGATAGGCATATCGGCTTGATACCGGAGATAAGGCAGTCCAAGCAACAACCTGGTTTTCAATAATAGAGACAAAACGACAAGACTTGCTATGTCCAACATCCCATTGCGCATAGGAAGGACATTCCGTTTGGAAGGTAGCACATCCTGTCGCAAGGCCTTCCTTATAGATTTGTAAGACTGCAGGCCAGTCAGAAGTTTCCATTGGGCGTATACCAGAGAACATCTTAGTAACCTCCCGGAAGGAAGAAGATGTAGGAAGGAATAATACAAAATCGGATTTTAGTAAATGACTTAACGTAATCAAGAACATACAAAACATTCATCCACAAAAAAACAAAACATAGCAGAACCAACAAGTCAAAAATACTGAAAGCAACTTTTCATAACTTTTCCCTCAATCACTCTTGGGATGCAGGAATAGTAAGCAAGAACGACAACCACCACAACCCATTTCTGGATGGGTGTCATCACTGACCTGAAGAACTGTGACATTGATGATATATTTATAGCTTGCATAGACGGTTTGATTGATTTTCCAGATGCGGTGAGGGCCGTATTTCCCCAGACCAAGGTCCAGCTGTGCATCGTGCATATGGTATGTAGCAGTACCAGGTTCGTGCTTTACAAGAACTCGAAGAAATGGATCATGCCAATACCAAATCGGGGTGTCGCACTCAACCAGTTCTCCATTATGTTCGGAGAAAGGGTTGCATTATAGAAAACCAATTACACAAAACTATTGACAAGCCCCAATTAACTTAACAACACACTTTTTTAATTTCTTTCATTGATTTCCATCGCCCCTCACCATTTGGATAATTACAATCTTCCTGAATCCAAATCCATTTATAAGCATTCAAAATTAGTTCCGGGGACAAACCCCCGAGATTTCTGATTCTTGGGTTCCGTTCCAAAATTACCGACGGTTCTTCACCATTACATACTTGCAACAATGCTTCAATTAGCAAGTTTGTAATCTCTCTATCGCTTTCAAACTTATGCCTAATATCATTTCTAAGCTCTCCATGAGAGATTAACCATAGAGTCTTTTCTTGTTCGTTACAGACAAACACCATCAAATCATTCTTTGCAAATCGGCCAAATTCTTTTTTCCCTGCAGGTTTACTGACTACAATCTTCGTTCCATCAGAAAGCTTTTCCATTTCATAAAGTAAATATGGAATCTCGAAAGCTCTTTTAGTAATAGCCTCTCTTTCTGCATTCTCAAGATGATAAAGGACTAATTTAAAAGGATATTCAAACTCTTGTTTCTTTTTTGCCATAATCGCACCTCTATAACCCTGTGCCACAGAAGCATGAGTTTTGATTCAATTCACATATATTTTACTGTACTCCACCACCTCCAAAAACTCTTTCTCGCCAAGACGAATGCCAGAATCAACAAGACGATCTTTTCGTTGATCAAACAGATTTTTAAGCACAAGAACCTTCTCTTCTGGGAGCCCAAAATGAAGAAACCTGTGGCAGGTTGGGCACAAAGAGAGAATATTTGCATACACATCAAGGCTATTGCCAAACTCAGGTTGCATGTTCAGAGGAATCAAATGATGGCCCTCCATAAAAGGAGTATGATATTTTTGAGCGACAAACGTTTGATGTTCTGGGTTTATCTCGCATTTAAAACTCTCTGACTGCAAGACTTGCCTAACAAGAATATTGTCGCGATTGGGTATTTTGTGGGATTTGACTGAATTTGCCTGACGAACCGGGCAAGGATAATCGACCAAAGCAATCGAATGAGGATGAAGAAAAAATTCTTTGCCTTCAGCAAACTCCATATACCTATGAAATCCGGCTGAATACATCCTGTTGCCTCGTTCGTCCAAAGCAACAAATTCCCTATTTCCTTTTAAGGTTTGTTCAATTTCCCTGAGTTTGTCATATGAATCAACATCGAACAAAGAATCAAATTCATAATAACCAAGTTCATGAAGAACCGACGCAATTTTTCGAAGAGATTCTTTGTAGTGTTCCACCGTAGAGCTTTTTAGTCTTCGAACATTCTTAAGATAACGTTCAAAATACTCTCGTTGCATATTTTATCCTTATTAATCTTTTACAATATTCTTCAAAATATACTCGTTGTTAAGCCAAAAGCTTCTCTTATACTCAAAACGGCCAGAAGGAGTCGGCATCACATCCTTGCGATTTTTTGCATGAGGGCGAACATGAGCTATCCTATGTTCCTTGATTTTGGGAAGATTGACAAAATCATCTTTAATGATACCCAGTTTTGTATCTTCCCAAACACCATGTACGACTTCTAAATCCTTTTCTGGCATATTCCAGAACTTTACACCTGAAAGATAATAGTCTGCGTCATCAGAAGTCCTCTTAAAAATTATAAATATGAACTTACTTATCAATTCCTGATAAAAATCACTATCCTCCCATTTTTGATTAATTATGTCTAAATATTGAATTGGCTTAAAAGACATTGACTCTTTCACTAATCCATTCTTTCCTACTCGAATGGTTTTTATTTGGATGCCCCCAGCATCAAACTCATAAAAGCTCTTGCATTTTTTTGAGAAACCAAGAATTGTTCTTGCAAGAATCGCCAATCTTGATTTTGCCAAAGACACAATCTGCAACTCAGAAGAAATCTGAGTTACCGTTTGATTCATGTATGGAGAGAACAAGGCAGAAACCTTTCTCTCAAAAGAAAAATCACCTTCTTTGAGGAAATGATTCTCTGATGGGACAGAACGATACTCTTTCTGAAGAGAAAGCAATTTAAAGATGTGATTGATATAAGATTGCTTAAAACAAAGAGCCCTGCCTTTTGCCTTTATTGTAGAACAGGGCTGTTCTTGCATACTTGACTCTGCAGAGGCACCTTTTGTACATGCACCCAAATACAACGTATCACCTTCCGAAATCTCTTCTGCCTTTCCTGCACGAACTTTAGCAACTATTGTTTCCCAATCAGAAAGAATCTGTGTCTTGTCATGTTTAAGGCACTCCCAAATATCTACCAAATATATTTTCAAGTTTTCTGGCAAGGTATTTTTTCCATAAAAATAAAATACAAGAAGGATTTTGGCATCCTTCATGAGAAAATGGGAAGTCTCAAATGTCTCTTTCTCAATATCCTTATATGTAAAATGATTGAGTACTAATCGTTCCTTTACGCGAATTTCTTTGTTTCTCAAAACCTTCAAAGGAGAAACTTTTAATTCCAACTTTGCCTTTGGGAAATCTGGTTGCGACTTATTGTCGTTAACTTTTTCAAAATATTGTTCTTCCAGGAACTGTCCAAACCCACCTTTTCCACGATAAACTTTTCCATATTCGAATTGAGCACCATTAACTTCATCACCTTCGTAGTTGCACTCTTCTTGTTTTACTTCGGCTACAGTTTTCCCTTCCAATAATCGAGAATATTCAAGAATAGATTTTGAATCCGCATCATCAAATATCAATTTATGCTCTCCTGAGAAATAGCTATTGATCGATCTTGAAACATATGATAAATTTAAGTACTATACGATATAGCGTATAATCAGGAGCCCAAAATAGCAATGAAAAACAATACAGTAGTAGAACTTTTCGCAGGAGTTGGAGGTTTCCGTATTGGATTGGAAGCTAGTGGGTGGAAAACAGTG
>JBAXZS010000033.1:0-15734 GCA_041670175.1 Sphaerochaetaceae bacterium
GCAGCCATACGGCTCCTTAAGTTCTCCTCAACACTGATCAATCCTCGTTATCCTCATCCAAGGCTGAAAGAGGTTCGCAACCTCGTCCCAGAGCAGTGACTCCGGTACGCACCATCTCCACTATGCCATAGGGATGAGCCAGGCTCACAAAGGAAGCTATCTTGTCCAGGGACCCTGTCAGTTGCAAGGTGATGGTACTTGAGGTGACATCCATAACCTTGGCCTTGAATATCTCGGCAAGCTCCACAACCTGAGTCCTGGTGTTCTCGTTGATTGATATCTTGATCAGCACTAGTTCACTTTGGACGGATGCTTCACTTTTCATTTCATAAACGGTAATCACATCCACAAGTTTCTGGACCTGATGCTTTATTTGCTGGACAACCCCTCTATCACCACTGACAACAATGGTAATCCGGGACACCGCATCATTCTCAGTAACCCCAACGGATAAGCTGTCTATATTGTAACCTCTTCTGGAGAAAAGACCTACAACTCTCATCAAGACACCACTATGGTTATTGACAAGTAAAGAAAGGGTATATCGCTTCGTTTTGGCAGTATTCATATAATGGACTCCTAAGGGTATGACGATTCGCTCCGCAATGCGAAGCCTATCCACGGACCGTAACAGAGAGGACTCTGCCGCCGTGGTTATCGAATAACTACTACAAGAAGGGTAATATTGAGAAGAAGGAGGGATAGGATTGATAGAATGAGAATGGAAGAGTTAAGAGAAACAAAAGAACAGGTGCAAGAGCTATGGCTTTGCATCATACGCATTGCAGAATACTTCCTTTTCATTCTTGAATTCACGATCCAATCCTCCATGACCGAACGATCATTTTCCTTTGTCATAGCAAAAAGAGCCACATCATGTCAATAGCTTATGCATTAACTGCATGAATATACAGTAAGCTATAGCATATCTCCCATGGTACTGCATATTTTGATGTGCATGACTTTTCCTACGGGTATCAAGTGTTTTCCATTTTGCACAAGAAAATCGAGAAAACATGGACTGTCCTTGATTACCATCAATCATTGTTGTATAAGGAACATACAACCAGAGGGAAAAGATGAGCTATACGGTAATTCTAGTCGAGGATGAAAAGATTGTGCGTGATGAACTAGCGGCCACCATTGGCTGGGAACGATTGGATTTGAAATTGATTGGCACTGCAGGCGATGGAATTGAGGGAGAATCGCTGATCAAGAAGCTGGAACCCGATATCGTCATTACTGATATCAGGCTTCCCGGTATCGATGGATTGGAAATGCTTTCCCATTGCCCCATCAACCACGCCATCATTCTCAGCGGGCATACTGATTTCAACTATATGAAGAAGGCTATCAGGCTGGGTGTGTTCGATTACCTCCTGAAACCGGTGGATGACCAGGAACTGGAGAATTCTCTCTCAAACCTGGTGGCACGAATTCATGAGGAAGACAGTGATTACGAACGCTTAAGAAAATGCAAGAATGTCTCCGATGCCGAGCTTATCCCTTTGCCTCATACGGTGAACAATCATGTAGTGGATAATGCCATTGGTTTTATAGCTAGCAATTTTAACAAGCCGATAGGCCTTCAGGAAGCCGCAACATTCCTTGGGCTATCGGAAAGTCATCTTTCACGACTGTTCAAGGAAGTCACCGGCCTGAACTTCCTGCAATATCTTAACGCCTGGAGAATTAACAAGAGCGTAGAGATGATGAAAGATCCCAAGAGGAATATCGGGGACATCGCCACCAACTGCGGTTTCCCGACTCCAGGTTATTTTGCAAAGATATTCAAGCGGTTCTCTGGAACGACCCCGACCCAATACAGGGATGACCATTCCTCTCTCTAGCATGCATAAGACCAGCCTTTTCTCTCGTCTTCTCACTTATTTTATCATTGTGATGCTCATTCCTGTAGGTTTCTTTGTCGTCTATTATGTTTCATGGGGCGACAAGAACCTACTTAGGAGTCTCAAGCAACAGGCATCTTTGTCGATAAAACGCGATAGCGCTGACCTTGCTGAAGTACTTGAGTCTTACAGGCACAAGGCCTATCTCATCTCCACGGATCCAATGACAATCAACATCCTCAAACAAGACAACCCACAGACCGATAGTCTTGAGGCCAGGAATATGTACATCAAGCTGTTCAATATCATGAAAGGAGACACCTACCTGGCTTTCGCCCACATGGTGAGCAATTCCGGCAATGTCAGGTTCTCAACCCATGATTTTCCCACAGTGTATGATTTGCGGTTCCATAACAATGAATGGGAACAGGAGAACGTGCTCTCCCTGTCCCAGGCGGGGTCCCAAACCGCAAGCATCATCAGCATCAGGGGAAGGACATCCTCGGAGAACGGCAAGCCTATCCTCATCACCATCCTGCGCCGTGTTTATGACAGTGAGGGGGACAATCTTGGCTATGTCATCGTAGAGGTGCTCAATGAGGCGATCAGCCCCCTGGTGAACAAGGATATGGCGTTGAGCGAGGAAGTGCTTGTGGATGCGAGCTCCTACTGGGCCTGCTCGACCATACATGCCAACCAGGTCGGGTCATTTGACAAATTTCCCAATCTAGCGGCAATCAAAGGTGATTTCTCCAATGGCGTGTCCATCAAGAACAACTCGGTGACGGCAATCACTCCTATCAAGGGCACCGACCTGCTGTTGGCCGGGACCATCTCCTCGACCCCTTACGCGGTGAACATGAAGCAGTTGCTTGTGATATTGCTCCTTGCCTTGGGCATCGGCAGCCTTATGGCTGTGGTCCTCTCCTTTCTCTTCTCCCGGTCAATCTCGAAGCCCATCAAAAAACTTGCAACTTCAATGAAAGCCGTCGAAGAAGGAAATATCCATATCCAAATCGGTGATGCCAAGATCAGGGAGCTGTCCCAGCTGAACCATTCATTCAACGCCATGGTGCTCCAGATAACCAGCTTGCTTGATTTGACCAGGGAAGAGGAGGCAAAGCTTGCCGAGGCCGAGCGCATGGCTTTGGAAAGTCAGATGAACCCACACTTCCTGTTCAACACACTCAATACCATCAAGGCCTTGGCGAGAATGCATAACGAAGACCAAATCTACATCATCACCATCAAGCTCGGGAAATTGCTTCGTTCCACAATCGACAATCATGAGAGCGAATGCTCCATTGCCGAAAGCATGGCCCTTGTGGACAGTTACCTTACCATCCAAAAGATTCGTTTCGGGGAGAAGCTGCATGTCAAACTGAATACTCCCCAAAGCTGCAACGATATCATGACACCAAAGCTTATCATCCAACCAATGGTTGAGAATGCCATAGTTCATGGGCTTGAGCCCAAGAGCGGTGAATGGAATCTGTGCGTGGATATCCATGAAGAGAACGAGCTGCTCACAATCCTTATCAAAGACGACGGTGTGGGCTTTGACAGAAGCAAGCTTCCCCTAAACCTTGATGAGCTGGAAAAGAGCACTCATGTGGGACTCTACAATATATATCGCAGATTGAAGCTCAGCTTTGGCGACAAAGCCTCATTCCTCATCGAGAGCAAACCGGGGGAAGGCACAATGGTAAAAATGACCATGCCTTCCCTCCATCGGAAAACAGCGGAGGGGGATGACCTAGAGCTCCAGTAGGGCCCTGTTGCAGGACTCGCTTGTGAAGTCGTACAAAAGAGTGTTGAGCCCGATTGACTTTGCAGATTCAATGTTACACGGGTAATCATCAATAAAATAGGTATCCTGCGCTTTGAAATGTTCCTGCGAGAGAATAAACTCGAAGAACTCAGGCTCGGGTTTAGCCAATTCAATCAGGTGCGAGGCATAGGTCTCGTCAAAGATTGAGAGCAATCCGGCCTTCCTGAGCTTTTCCCAATGAGGTGCAAAGGTATTCGACCCGCAAACCACCCGCTCTTTACGTTGACGAAGACGAATGATGGTGTCGACCACATTCTTGTTTACAAGAGGGTCGAAAAAAGTTGCGAACGGATCATTCTCAACAGTGATCGAGAACCGTCGCTCAATATGTCTCCAGTAAGTCTCCGTCTCCATAAAACCTTCCATCAAAGGGACTTCATACCCGAGAAAGTCCTTCCTGAAAGTCTCAGCATCCAAATGATAATGTTCCCCAATTTTCTCAAGGCAATGAATGCGGGTGATCACCACATTGCCCATGTCGAATATATACAGCATGTTCTCTCCTAAGTTCGTTGTTCGTCTAGTATCTCTTGTACGCTGGCTTTCAGCGTCGCATATGCTTTCTCCGGGGAGACCTTGTTGAGCATCACGGACTCAACGGCATCCCCCAACAGGTTCTGTATCTCGGCACTATTGGAGCCAAAATATATCATTTTGCTACGTTCCATATCCTTGATAAACACCTTGCTATAAGGAATATCGCGTAAAGTCTTGGAATTTACCAAAGCCTTGGTGGGCTGGAGAATCCCACCACCCCTCTTGAGGTAATCCTCTCCATGGGAAAGCAGATATCCAGCCAGATGCCATGACGCTTTCTGCACCTGGGAATCGGATGAGGCGTTCACCATGAAATAGTGTGCATAGGTGCAGCAGGAGACATTGTTGATTGCGTTCTCAAAGACAGGGAAAGGCACCACCATCCATAAATCACTGTCATAGAAACCAGGTGATTGTTTTTTCATACGGCTTTCCTGGTATAGCCCGGACAAAGCCATGGCCACACTGCCTTCTTCCCCTCCAAAGGAGTTTCGTGCATTCCTGTAGGTGGGGGAACCCAGGTTCAGGCCATTAGGCCCCCATTGCTGCATGAAGGTGAGAACCTGTATCCATGCATCCTCTCCCTCAATGGCAATCCTTCCATCATCACTAAGCAACTTTCCTCCAAGTTGCTCGACCATCGGAACAAGGAAACTCAGATAGAACGGATACCTGAAGTCAAAACCACGACGTTTGAGCACCTGTCCGTCACGGACCACCATCAACGAGGAAAGCCTGACCACGTCCTCCCATGTCCTAGGATAATCCTTCTCAGCATCCAAACCGACGCTCCTGAAGGCTTCCTTGTCCACATAGACACACCAGTTGGTATATTCCAGAGGCAACCCATATATCTTATCCTTGATTGTAACCGCATCAAACACCCCGTCAATGAAACCATCAACCAAGTCCTGACGGGATTCATAGCCTGCACTTGGATAATCAACAGGAGCCACATATCCCTTGGTGATATATGCATATTGATTCTCTATGGGAATATTAAACATATCAGGGCCATTGCCTGCGGCAAAAGCCTGGGCGACCAATTCAATTTGCATCGATGAGCTATGAGTGACCCTATGAACGATAATCCCAGGATTCTCCCGCATGAAACGGGCAATAAGTTCTTCCTCCAAAGCAGTACGTGAGTCATCCTCATGGGTCCAGTACTCTATGGTGAGAGGACCAGTCTGTTCTGTCGTATCCCGTTTCCCTACGGCCAAGACAACGACAGAAAAAACAATGAGGGCCACAATGAAAGGATACACTTTTCTCATAGCCTTGTATGGTACTCCAAAATCGGACACTTGCAAACTCTCAAAGGGTGGAAACCCGGAGCTTACCTCTTATTTTTGGATGAGGAGAAAAGACTTTTCCTTCTTTATCACCTCTCCGATAATCCTCGCCCCCCGGTAATTTGCAAGCATGATTCTCGCATCCTCAAATGGCATGCTCAGCAACAGGCCTCCCGATGTCTGCGGATCGCAGAGAAGATCCCGGACATTCTGCTCAATTCCTTGCTCAAAGGATACAAATGGCTTCACATAGTCATAATTATTGTATGCCCCTTCGGGAATCAGACCCAAACTCGCCAAATCAAGAGAACCTGGGATGAAAGGAATCATCCCCGTATGATACAGCATACTCACCCCACTGGCCTGCGCCATCTGCAGTGAATGCCCAAGCAAACTGAAACCGGTGATATCGGTAGCCGCATGGACAGTGAGGTTCCTTGCCACATCCCTTGCCACCTTGTTGAGTGTGATCATGCTCGCAATCGCAGCTTTCTCGCAAGAAGAGGGAGCCATCTCAGCCTTGACGGCAGTGTTGATCACCCCTACCCCCAGAGCCTTGGTCAGCACCAGGGAATCACCGACCCTGGCACTTTTGTTGGACCATATTGAATCCTCCTTGGCAAACCCTGTGACACAAAGCCCGTATTTTGGCACAGGATCGCTTATCGTATGCCCGCCGGCAATGACAGCCCCGCTCTCCCTGACCTTGTCCTGTCCGCCAAGGAGAATCTGTCTCATCTCTTCCAGATCCAGGCAGGAAGGGAAACAAAGCAGGTTCATGGCGATGGAGGGTTCTGCCCCCATGGCATAGATATCAGAAAGGGCATTAGCTGCGGCAACCTGTCCAAAGACATACGGATCATCCACCATAGGGGGAAAGAAATCCACAGTCTGGATAGCCATGAGATCATCCTTGATGCGATACACCAAGGCATCATCGCTGGATTCAAAACCTTCCACCAGATTGTCATTCCTCATCAAGGGCAAGGTATCCAAAACCTGATGAAGCTTCTCTGGCGCCAGTTTTGCCGCACATCCACTTGTCTTGACCATACTTGTCAATCTGACCATCTAATTTCTCCATCGCTCAAGATAATGGCCATCCACTTTCTCATAGATGGCCTCCACCTCTTCAACATCCCCCTCCATCAAAGGCTCTTCCGCTTCGAAGACCACACAGGTGCCACAGGAGGATGAAAGAGAACGAGGCACAGGCCTCAAGGAAAAGGCCAGATTGTGCCGGCTCATCTTCTTTGCAAACCGGGTAGCCGCATAATGAGAGAAGAAAGTGGCTACAAACTCTTTCATTTCCTGGTGAGTGTCAATGTGGTATCCTGCCCTTCGGCAACGAGGGCAACCACATATCCCATAGCCTTGGCATAACGGCTCACATTCTCCACTGCCGCACGGTTATCCACAACAACAGTAAGCTCGCTGGGTTTTCCACAAAGAGCCTTCTTGGTAAGAATCACTGGTTGAGGACAACTTAGTCCCCTCGCGTCAACCTTCATTGCTTATCCTCCCTTTTCTGCTTGGCGATCTGAATCCAAGCAATGCCCAATAAGAACACAAAGCCCAAGATCACCGCTACCTTTCCATTGGTGGTAGGGCCCTTGCCTGAAGAAGCCAAACCAAGGTTATGGGCCAGGGCCCCACCCAGGAGCATCCCTAAAGTCGCCATGGCGCTGTCGGTATTGCCTTCACCGGCAAGGATCAGTTGTCTTAGGGGGCATCCTCCAAGCATCACCGAGCCCAAACCCACCAAGGTCATTCCCAAAAAGTTCCATAAATGGGCGGTGTGCGCAACGCTTTGGCCCGTGAAACCAAAATGGAAATCACCAGTGATCAAATTGCCTATCAGGGCAAAGAAAAAGATTGCCAAGGGGCCCATGATCAAGGTGCTGTCCTTAAAAAGAAACATGTCCCTGATACCTCCAGCCATGCAAAGCCGGGTTCTCTGGGCCAACGCACCGACAACAAGACCTGCGAGCAAAGAAAGGATCAAGGGAGCATGCAAAGCGCCAGGACCGGCTCCGGCCTTGCTAAAAGCAAGCAAAGCGGGGAAAGCAAGCAGCATCACCAGCAAGACAATCTGAATGGTAGGCATGCCCAAGGCCTCGATTTTGCTCTGGCGATAGCTCCGTCCCAGAGAAAAACCCCTGTTGAGCAACAGGCACCCCCCAAAGACGCCAGCTACAAACCCAAGAAGACCGACAATCGCATTAAGATCTCCCCCGGAAAGACGAAGAACCATACGAAGCGGGCAGCCTAAGAACACCAACGCCCCAACCATCACCAAAAACCCGATGCAGAACCGAAGCAAGGGAGAAGAACCACCACGAGGGGAGAACTCCCCTTTGAACAATGAAATAATAAACGAGCCCAATACCAATCCAAGAATCTCAGGACGCAAATATTGCACGGCACCACTTTGATGAAGCTTCAAGGCTCCTGCGATATCTCGAATAAAACAAGCTATACAAAATCCCATGTTCTTGGGATTCCCCCAAATAACGAGCAAACAGGCTATAATACCAATCAGGGCTCCCGCACCAAGCAGGTTCTTTTTTTCCTTTGCTATTGTCATGAATGACTCTCCTCAACCACATTACCATTAATTATTCCTGCAAGCAATGGAATTTTTTACAGCTGTTGAAGTTTTTGTGGTGGACAATTCATTTTTGAGATATGCTTGGATATATGCAAAGAATCTATCTGGACAATGCCTGTACTTCCTGGCCGAAAGCTCCTCACCTGGGGGAAGTGATGACTTCTTTCTTCGAGAACAACGGAAGCAACATCAATAGAGGAGACTACAAAAGCGCTTATGGGACGAGCCTTGCGGTTGACCAAGTCAGGGACCAATTGGGATTGCTCTTCGGTTCGTCAAAAAGCAACTGCATCTCTTTCACCCTGAACGTCACAGAGGCTCTTAATTTCCTTATCAAGGGAATGT
This sequence comes from Sphaerochaetaceae bacterium, assembly GCA_041670175.1. Lineage (GTDB taxonomy): Bacteria > Spirochaetota > Spirochaetia > Sphaerochaetales > Sphaerochaetaceae > JBAXZS01. The sequence continues at coordinate 8,470 of JBAXZS010000033.1, forward strand.
TCACCATAAAAGACCATGTACTGGTCTCCTCTATGGAGCATAATGCGGTGATGAGGCCTTTGGTGCAGAGCAACATCCCGTTCTCCCGTATTCCCAGTGACAGGGATGGGCATATGCTTCTCGACTCAGTCCCTTCACTCATCCGTAAAAACACCAAGGCGATCATCATGACCGCAGCAAGCAATGTGTGCGGTACGATCCAGCCCTACCGGGAACTTTGCGAGATAGCAAAAGAGCACAATCTCCTTTTTTTCCTTGACAGCGCCCAAGCCGCTCCCTACGTCCCTCTCAAACTAGAGGAGTATGGATTTGATGCCATAGCGTTCACAGGACACAAGGGACTGCTTGGCCCCCAGGGGGTCGGCGGGCTTGTCCTCAGTGAGGCTGTGGCCCACTCCCTTAATCCTCTGATAAGCGGTGGCACGGGATCCGCAAGTGATAGTGAGGAGGTGCCTCCGTACCTTCCTGACAGGATGGAAGCGGGAACACAGAACATTCCTGGTATCCTGGCACTGGGGTCAGCCATGGACTTTCTTACCAAGCACCAACCCGAATTGCAAGAAAATGAAAGACTACGCGGCGAGGAGCTTCTGGAAGGGATGAAGGGAATCAGGAACATGCATATTTGCGGGCCACAGGACATAAGGGAAATGGTACCGGTCATCTCCGTGGACTTTCCCTTCTCTGACAATGCAGAAATCGCTTATCTGCTCTCAAACCGCTATGGCATCGAGACCAGAGTCGGATTGCATTGTTCACCTTCGGCCCACAAGAGTCTTGGCACCTTTCCCAAAGGGACCATACGTTTCTCACCCGGGCCTTTCACAAAAAAAGATGAGATTGATACTACAATACGAGCATTGAAGGAGGTCGCAATTGGATAACTATTACCAAAAACTCGCTCATTTGCTGGCAAAAGGAAATTATCAGAGAAAAACCATCACGGAAGGAGAGGACCTTGGACAGGAAGGGATTTTTGCTGATGAGAAACTGCTTATCGCCACACGCGATAACCTGAACTTCTCCACGGCTCTTGGGGAGAGCATCATGGCGAAGCCGCATTTGCTTGTATTTGGAGGTGGGCATATAAGTCTTGCCTTGTATCAGTTGGCCCGGCTACAGAATATGGAAATGACTGTTTTCGATGACCGTGAGGAGTTTGCAAACCAAGAACGTTTTCCTGAAGCAGAGATTGTTTGTGCTCCATTTGAGCAGATATTGGCACAAAAAAGAGATATCAGCGGAGCATATTATGTGATAGTCACCAGCGGGCATAGCTATGACAGACAATGTCTGGCCTATGCATTGAGACAGCAACATCAATATGTCGGTATGATCGGCAGCAAGGAGAAAATCGCCCTTACCTATGAGAAGCTCAAGAAGCAAGGCTATAGCGAGCAGGAACTGCAGGGCGTCTTCAGTCCTATAGGGCTGGACATCGGAGGGGACACTCCCCAGGAGATTGCCATCTCCATCATGGCCCAGATAATAAGCGTCTATGCAAAGGACAAGCACAGGATATTGATTGACAGCCAACTCATCAACCAGATATCTCTTTGCACGGGAAAAGCGATAGTGGTGAGAGTGCTATCCAAAAATGGATCGACACCTGCGACTCCAGGTGCAACAATGCTGGTCTCAAAAAACAGGATCCTTGGAACCGTAGGGGGAGGTGCCTTGGAGAAGAAGGCCATCGAAGACGCCCAGAAAGCCACAAGGAATTTTATCAAAGAATACGATTTGAGCAACGGGAGCGAGCTGGGTATGGCCTGCGGGGGTCGCGCAACCTTGCTTTTTACGATGATTTATCAGTAGATGGTGTCCAGATGGAGGCTTCCAAACACCAAAGGGGCTGAAGCATGAAGCTCTCTTGTCCTTGCCTGCATCGTCACTTCCAGGCTTTCGAATTGGTTGGCAAGTATCATGCAACGTCTTTGTGCTGAGAAACCTTTGCAAACGCCTTGAGGATCATCAAGCAATCCTTGCAGATAGTGCATGTCCACCAACCCTTCCCCTAATTCCCCAAAGCAGGAGGAGGAACGGTCTTGCCCTACCGCAGAAAGTCCCAGGACAGCAAGCACCGCGGTGCAAGACGAGGGGATGACGGGATCCCGTTTAGTGTGAAGTTTCAACGGCAGACATCTGGCCCCATCCGCCTCGAGCAATACCACATCGTAGCCTGCTCCTGCCATAGCAAGGGTTTCCAAAGAAGGGGCAGACACTTTCCCCGGCTCGTATTCCCGGGCAAAAAAACAAATCTCACCTTCTTTTGGCTTATACCCAAGGACCGAATCATCAAAAAACACATGAGTGCATCCGTAATCATAGCTTGAGGGATGTTGCATCTTGGTTGTCGTGGAAATGAGGACCTTCCTTCCCTCTTCACGGAAGTACCGTGCCAGAGTGCATACCGCAGTGGTCTTTCCTCCCGCACCGGTAACGGCGATGACAGAAGGAAAGGAAGGAGCCAGGAATGTCGCAAGAACCGAGCAAAGGGATACGTGCATGACAAGATGCTAGCATCGCATCCAAGAACGGTCAATGGAAAGAACACCCCACTTGTTTTCTGAGGAAGGACATAAAAGGATTAAAACTCGGTGATCATCAACCCTTCCTGGACTCGTACACGGCAGCACCTCCCAGAAAATACTGAGATAAGAAGCCAAACAAAATGAACATGGGGATAGATGCTAGCAGTGCGCAAGCCATCATGGCTCCCTCATCGGTCTGTTTCTCCTCGCTGAACTTTGTGATGTACAAGGGAATGGTCTTCATCTTCTCGCTCTGGGAAACAAGCAGAGGCCAAAGCAGATTATCCCACTGGTTCCTAAAGGACAGGATACCCAAGGTGGCTATCACCGGAGTACTGTTGGGAAGCACGATCTTATAATATATCTTGAACTCATTCAGGCCATCAACCCGTGCCGCATCCAGATACTCACTGGGGAAAGTAAGCAGATACTGACGCATCTGGAACACCCCGAATGCAGAAACAAGGAATGGGACAAAGAGACCACGGAAGGTGTTCATCATACGTAGTCCTGAAGCGACCATGTACAAGGGAATCATAATGGCCTCGAAAGGGATCATCATGGTGGCCATAATCGCCATGAACACCACGTTCCTCCCCTTGAACTTGAATTTTGCAAGCCCATAGCCACAAAGAGACGCGAGCAAAACAGTTGTAATGGAATCCGTCAAGGCGACAACCAAAGAATTCCAGACATTTCGCAGAAAAACAGGATTGTTGTTATTACCATAAATTGCTTTTCTGAAATTGGTGAGGAAAGTCCTCGAGTCTGTCGAGAAATACGAACGGGAAGGAATCCAATGAAAAGGCATCGCCATAATCTGCCGGGCATCCATGAAGGAGGAAACGAACATGAACACGATAGGTGTGACAGTAAACAGCAACACCAATATCAACAAAATCCAGGTAATCACCTCACCTGCGCTAATTTTTCCTACATAGGTATTGTTTGCCATGTTTTCCTCCTAGTATTCCACATCGTCAGTCTTGGATACGGCAAATTGCGCATATGTCAGGATAAGCATGATGAAGAACAAGATAATGGACATGGCCGAAGCCCGTCCAAGCCTTCCGTTACGAATACCGGTGAAATAGATGTTCATGGTAATCACGTCTATCGGTTGCCGCGCAGCACCATTCTGGGTGAACATATATTGTGTACTGAAAGTCTTCAGGCACTGAAGCATCGCCATGATGGATACCAAGACAACGGTGGGCTTCAGCAAGGGGAGCGTGATGCGCCAGAATGTATGCCATTTGGAGGAGCCATCCACCGTGGCAGCCTCGTACAGCATAGGAGGGATAGAAGCCAGACCTGTGATAAACAGGATGACAAAATATCCTATATATTTCCAAAAATAGACTATCATCGTGGAAAACTGGAGCATGGAATCATTGGTAAGCCAACGGAAATCCCTTCCCGAGGTAAGCATCAACTTATTTGATAGCTGATTCACCAAACCGCGGGGATCGAACATTATCATCCAGATGGAAGCCGCGACAACAGAAGAAAGCACCGCTGGCATATAATATGCGATCTGAAAAAAACCACGCTCGGAAGGATGTCTGAGCTGCATCATCAAAACAGCAATAATCAAGGAAATAATTACCATAGGAATGAAGGTTCCAATGGTGAAAGTCAAGGTGGCCCGCATCGAATTAAGCATCGAGAAACCACCATTATCCTTGGTGAAAAGATATACATAATTATCGAACCCGATGAATTTTGAAGTTCGGGCTACAGCCTGCCTGTTGGTAAAACTGGTCATCAAGGCATTGATAATAGGATAAAAACTAAACAACGCAAAGAAGAGAAGACAAGGGATGGTAAAAACCAATCCCCATCGGGCTTGCTGCTTTTCTATACTAAATCGCTTCAATTGTTTTGGCATTTTATTTTCCAAGGTTCAGATGAACAGTAACTACGAGTACAAGACGGGGGTCGCCCCTACGGCAGCCCCCTCCTTAGGTACAGGTGCAAGACTATTGTTCGTTGATAAGTTCCTGCACGGTTTTCTTCAATTCCTTGTAAGCATCCACAGGAGCGATGTCCTGCAACATCACCGCCTGTATGGCGGTACCAAGCGCACTCTGGATTGAAGTGGAATTCGCACCGTAGTATACAATATGCCCACGGGCAAGATCATTTGTGAACACACTCGAATAAGGCATGTTCTTATAGGTCTCGCTGTTGAGTAGAGCAGTTGTCGGTTGGACGATGTTCACTTCCTTGAGGTACTCCTCCCCGTGGCTGAGCATATAAGCGATGAATTCCCAAGCAGCAGCCTGTGTGGCTGGATCAGCATCGGCATTCACCATATAATAATGCCCGTAATAGCAGGAAGAGACATCCGCCACCGCATCCTTGAACTTAGGATAAGGAACAACCATCCATTCCTTGCTATTGTAGAAACTCGGATTATCGGCATTGATTCTCGCTTCCTGATACAACCCGGTGGAACACATGGCGATATCACCATTGTCCTTATTGAACTCTTTTCTTGCCGCAGTGTAGGTAGGAGAACCCAGGTTCTCGCCATTAGGACCCCATTGCTGCATGTAAGTAAGGAATTTCACCCAAGCAGTCTCTCCAACAATGGCTTCCTTCCCATCATCGCTGATGAGTTTTCCCCCAAGTTGCTCCACCATCGGGACACAGTTCTCAAGATAATACTTGTACCTGAAATCATATCCACGTCTTGTGATGATATCCCCATCACGCTTGACAATCTTCTTGGAGACAGCGACCATGTCCTCCCAGGTCTTGGGATAATCCTTCTCCGCATCCAGACCTGCATCCTTAAATACTTTCTTGTTAATGAAAATGCACCAGTTGGTCAGCTCAAGGGGAAGTCCGTACACATTGCCATCTTTGGTGACAGGATCAAGCATCTTCGGTGCATAGGCGCCAATGACATCTTTCGCATCCTTGTATCCAGCTGCCTTATAGTTCATCGGAGCCACACGGCCTGCGGCCATAAACGGATACTCATCGTTGATTGAAAGATTGAACACGGTAGGACCCTGTCCGGCGGCAAAACTGGTCTGGACCAGCTCGATGAGTTTCTCAGAACCCTGGCGAGTCACATTAATGGTCACATTGGGATGAGAAGCCTGGAACTCCTGGATATAACGGTCCTCCAGTTTCTGACGGTTGACATCCTCGTGAGTCCAGAACTCAATGGTGATAGGCTTGTCCTCTTTCGCACCCTGAGCAACCAGGGAGAATGGGACGAGCATCAATAGAACAAAAAGAATACTCAGACTTTTCTTCATCATTTGAAACCTCCAAAAGTTTCTTTCTTATTGTCCTTGACAGTGTAAAGCTCATTTTGGGAACCCGCAAGAAGACAATCTTGGCATTTAAGTAATGCTTTTTTTGTAATGGATTTGATTTCCCTGCAACCCTTTTGCAAATCATAAGGATTTCTATTGAACGAAAGTACTTATTACCTCATTTGAGAACAAGAAAAAGTGGGTTGAGAGGATCAGCAGAGGCCTTCTGACAAACTACTATTTCCGTTTTGCCTTGATTTGGATAAGATTGATCAAATCATTCAGGATGGCTTGTTCCGTGACAGATATCATCAGCCAACGTCCATTGGAGAACGAAGGTGTGATACAAACTTTGGACGTACCCACCAAAGGCAAGCAATATACGCTCGGCCTCAGGAATCTCTTTGCGCCCAATCACAACGAGCGCGATGAAAAACCCTTTCATCGGATAGAGCGCACATAAAGACCCGTCCCTTAAAGACTTCCGTTTCTTTCTTGAGAGAACCCTCAAACAAAAGATGGCTGCATCTTTTGATGCAGCCATCCTCACAAACCATCACTGAACGGGATTACTTACTATAAGAATAATTATAAAGGGTGACTCCATTTGAAACCAAAGAAATAAATCCCATTACATTGGAAGCGGCATCATCCAGGGAACTCGGTGCAGTTAGAAAATCAAATTCTTGACGATAAATCGCTGCAACATGATTGTAGCCAAGCTGAGAATCAAGATCGATGTTGGAAATGAACAAAGGAGAACCAGTTACAGAGAAATCTATATCAATAGTACCTCTGACCACCGTCCCATCGCTGGCAACCCAATCGTTTATTGCAAGAGCCAGTCCGATGCCGTCCGCATCTACATCATCGACACGCGCTGTCACGGTGTCAGGAAGTCCGGTTAGCAGATTACCCTCGGTATATGTTCCAACTAAATTACCGGCATAGGGATTAACGATATCAAACACCAAAGAGACGATGCCTTCGCCATATCCTTGCACTTGAGAGGCAATTACAGGAACCGATGGCTCGGAGCATCCCACAAACACGAGAGCAAAAGCCAGCAACAACAGTACACCAGCAATACGAATACGTTTATCCATAGTTTCCCACCTTTACGAAATCATTTTTATTTACAAAAAATTAGGGTCAATCACTTTTTCTGTGGGATTGGAAAAAGCTGTCACAAAGTATAGAGAATCAAGAGCATCAGAGGAAATGAAGATGATTGCATAAAGAAGGGCCGTCCCTATAATGTTTAGTTACCACACTCAACAGAAAAGGAAGACGGCCCTAGATGTACTATATCATGTTGCCCTCGGAATTGGTAGGGTTCACCAATCGCTCCACAGAAATCGTAAAGACCGTGTCAAACAGAGAGATGTATCTGCTGCATGGAGAGCTCAAGGCCAGTACCGAGGATTGCCTGTGTCCTCAGTGCGGCAGTTCAATGCAC
>JBAXZS010000034.1:0-15519 GCA_041670175.1 Sphaerochaetaceae bacterium
AATGCCTGAATCGCAGAGAATCCCCATGTGGTGGGAAAGCGTGGACTGACTGATATGAAGGTCACTCAGCAATTTACAGGCGCATTTCTCTCCACTTTGAAGCAATTCCAAAACCTGTAAACGATTCTCGTCACAGAAAGCCCTGAACACTTTTGCATTCTCTTGATAGGTACTTGCCATTTTTCACCTCAAATTCATTTTCTTCGATATGAATATAGGCAATACATCGAATTTTGTCAATATGTATTTTTACGAAACCCACTGCATGGACGGGCTACAAAGCGAACGGAACAGTTATTGTTCCGTCTTGCCTTGCTCTTCCCCCTTCCTGTCGGCAACGGAATATAACAGAAAAGAATTAAGGAACTTACCCTTTTCCTTGCGCTTGAAATAATAATATCCGAAAAAGGAAAAAGTGGCGGCTCCAATGAAATTCACTATAAGATCCTTCATGGTATCGATAAGGCCGATATCAAGATATCCACCAAGACCGAGATCCTTTCCATTGATGGTCACACTGGTAATGTGGGGAATCGCTACGACCCTGTTAGTGTGAGTTGCATCCAAGGCAACGGTATAGATGTTGTTAACGACGAAATCCTTCTGCATGTCGGTATGAAATACCTGGTCCATGAAAAACTCAAAGAATTCCCAGAGCACACCTATGGTCATGGAAAAGCAGAATGCAGTGATTGCCAAAAAAAAGGGAGAGAGCTTGAAAAGGATCTTCTCGCTTTGGTTGAGCAATCCTACAAGAGAAAGACCGATGGCTGCTGCAAGGAAACCATTGATGGTATGAAGCATGGTATCCCAAAAAGGAAATCTGACATAGAACGAATTCATCTCCCCGAGTATTGCCGCCGCATAGATGAACAGATAGATGAGAATCTCAAGGACATCAGGAATCTCAATGCGAAGTTTTTGCTCAAGGAACATAGGGATAGTGAAAAATATCAAGGTAAGGGAACACAGGAACACGTTCTCATAGTTTCTGTTGAAGATTTGCAACACCAACGACACTATTACCAAGGCCCGCAAAAGTATATATACCACCAATGCGCTCTTTCTTTCCTTTGCGGCTTGCCTAAGTGACATCCGTAGCAGTTTTGTCTCTTTTTCCCTTCTCATGATTTCCTTTTCTCAATTGTTAAAGTCTTGACAATTGTCCCGTCAAGGCCCTTGATGACAAATCTCCTATCTTCATATTCCATATAGGAAGGAATGCTCCCCCCCTTGGGAATCGAGACGGAACCAGGGTTAAGAAACACATACTCGCCTTGCTTGGCAACAGGGATATGTGTATGCCCTGATATGAGTATGTCCCCTTTTGCCATAGGGGGAGGATTCACTTCATTCAAGACATGTCCATGGGTAAGATAGATGGTCGCTCCATCCAATTCAGAAAGGAACAAGAACGCCGAATCTGAAAGGACCGGGAAAGCCAATACCATCTGGTCGACTTCCGCATCGCAATTACCACGAATACAAATAATCTTCTTAGCAAGCGGATTAAGCATTTCGATGACCAATTTCGGATTGTATTCTCTTGGAAGATCGTTCCTTGGTCCATGGTAGAGAATATCCCCAAGGAGAACAAGCTTCACAGCTTTGCTTTGGGCAAAAATATCAACAAGAAGTCTGGTGTAATAGGCGCTGCCGTGAATATCTGAGGCAAATAATAGTTTCATATGACCACCATACAATAGGAAAAGAAATTGCTCAATTCATAGGAACTTCCCCCAATGTCATTTCAAAAGAATCAAGGCACAAAAAGAGGGGTGTCAAGTTCATTCATTTGTCGCGATTGCTTGACCATCTGGACAAATTCACTTGGAGTGGAAAACCGTTTGCTATGATAGAGACGGGAGAAATACAGGGCATCGTCATACCCGACCATCCTTGAAGCCTGCATGATGGGGAGATCCGGATCGTGCATAATGAGCCGGTCAAAACGCATCAGTTTCTGAGAGATCACCAGTTGTTTGAATGACAGGTCCAGTTTGTTCTTGAGCGTATGAGTTATTGTGGAACTGCTTTTGCCTAATGCTTGGGAGACCTCCTCAATGGAAATCGGCTCACTCAAATGTGCATCCACATAGGAGAGGACCCGCTCAACAAGCTCCGTCTTCCTGATGGCCATGTTCTGGGTGTTAATCAAAAAGAACAATGTGGTGGAGAAAATATAGAGCATCTTCTCAAGCCGTTCACTGCTGAAAAAAGGACGGTCGAAAAAAGCCTTTTTTAGTGCTTTCTCATCAAAACCAGCGCTTTTCCATCGGTTCAGCATATCAGAGGGAAGCGTGTCGGTCATACGAAACTGACCAATCATGGCAAAAGCCACCAATCCCCCATCCATGATGATGGGAAAGACCGCCTCGGTAAGTCCCCCGTGGCAACGATAGGAAAACTGGCGCTTGAGCTTATTACAACGCTGGCACATGCTGGTGTCCTGATGCAGACAACGATAGCGAATCTTTAACTGGGATTGAATCATTGTGCAATAGTCGCTTGCGGCGGAATGATATCCAACCAACCATTCCTCCAGATTGAGAGAATAAAAAGTTATTTTCACATCAAAGCAGAATGAGAAACTGTCAATGAGTTGTTTGACTAATGGATTAAAGAAAAGCTTCGGCCCTTCCATAAGGATATGATATCATTTATTGCAGAATTGTCCATTCGAATTACCATAAACTTCATGTACAACCCTACTTGTTCGGACTTACAATCTTGTGGTAGGGAGAACAACGTGGACATCTCGAATATAATCAGTCATTTTTCCATTAAAGGACAACTAAGCGAGATTCACGTCAATCGCGAAGGTCATATCAATAATACGTTTGTCTGTACGTTCACTTCAAATGGAGTCTCAACGAAGTATACATTACAGCATATCAACCGGAAAGTGTTCTCCCATCCAGAAGAAGTGATGGAAAACATCCAATATGTTACAGATCATATCAAAAACAAGATAAAGCATCTCGTTAATTGTGATCAACGCTGCCTTTCCCTTGTTCCTGCAAAGACAGGGGAACGTTTCTTCATCGACGAAGAAGGCGAGTATTGGAGGGTTTACCGTTATATCGAGCATGTCCGCACCTTCAATACGATTTGTGAAAGTTCACAGGCTTTTCTCTTTGGCCAAGCTGTAGGTGCTTTCCAAAACCAACTCTCAGATTTTGATGGCCGAAAACTCCATATAACAATTCCAGATTTTCATAATATGGCATTCCGTTACGCCCAACTTTCTGAAGCCTGCACTATTGATTGCAAGGGAAGATTGAAACTTGTGGGACCTGAATTGGAGTTCCTCGAAGAAAACAGACAACGAGGACTTGCAATCTGGGATGGAATGAAAAAAGGTCTCTTCCCCACCCGGGTAACTCATAATGACACAAAGATGAATAACGTGCTTTTCAGCGAAGATGGCAAAGAAGCTCTTTGTATCATTGATCTGGATACCGTAATGCCCGGGACCATCCTCTTTGATACAGGGGACATGATACGGACCGCAGTGAACACAGCCGCTGAAGATGAGAAGGACCTTTCCAAGGTTGCTTGTGACAAAGGGCTTTATCATGCTTTGATTGAAGGATACCGGCAGGAAGCCGTGGCTTTCCTCACTGAGGACGAAACTTCCAATATCAAGGAAAGCGGAAGGAACATCACCCAAATAATGGCTGTCCGTTTCCTAACGGATTATCTCAATGGTGACGTGTATTACCAAATTGAAAAGCCCGAGCACAACCTTGATCGAGCCAGAACACAAATTGCTTTAATGAAAAGCATGGACAGGTCTTGGCATGAACTTTAGCCACAGTCATCTAGTCTTTTACCAATATGACTAGGTGCCATTTTTTTAATTCATTACGATTCTGAAAATTAGGGACTTGCAGAGTTTGCACAGCCTTCAAATAATATAGATATATTACCAATATGAATAGAAGGCGAAAAAGCTCGCAAGCGGGAACTGGGGAACATCCACAGGAACCTGCATAGGGAAAATAATCCCCGGAAAGGGGCTTGCACCAAATGCGAGATATCTCCAGATCGACACCGAGAGGATCACGAACCTCGAGTATGGGCAGTACGCCCTCACCGTGGCGGTGTCAAAATCGGTAATCGAGCACCTTGAGAAGGCCTTTCCCCTGAAGAATGCAATGAAGATATATGCCTTCTCCATAATCCTTTATGCGGACGGCTTTGTCTACAAAAGGATCAAGTGGGAAGTTCTTCGAACAGAGATGGCTGTCGCTTGAGTACAAGGCATACTCGTTCACCCTCGGGGAAACCGCAGTGTCGAACCTCCTCAGTTCCCTGGGGAAGAAAAAGAGCTGCATCGAGCTCTTTGAGAAGATACTCATAGCGGAATGCTCGGGAGAGGTCACCGTCGACGGGCAGGTGATCCCCCTTGCAGAACCAGGCTACACGCAAGGGCTGATCAAGACGGACCGGCTGAATCTCCTCGAGGCCTATGACGTCAAATTAGAGAAGCTCCTCTGCTCGAGGATGTTCAGGGGTTCCCCCGTGGACAAGAAAAGCGTCAAGGACTTCGTGGAGGACCATGACTTCAGGGACACACTCTTCAAGTGGGCAGGGGATTCTTCAACAGGGGTAACCTTAGGATGTTCTCCCAGAACGGAAATCATTTCATCATTCCCGTGCCGTCGAACACGAATGACCTCATCCGGGAGGTTGCCAATCTGGAGCTTAGGGACTTTTTTTTCTACTCTCACGGGAAGAACACCGCAATGGTCCAGTATCGGGAGTCCGCATTCCCCGATGGCAATAGACTCATCATCTACAAGGACATGAATGAAAACGCAAAGACGTGTTTCAACTACTTACGGTGCAGAGAACTGGGGAAAGCGGGCTACACGAAAGAGAAGATGGAGAAGAACAAACCATACTACTGGGGTGTCATCGTACTGCACACGGACTCAGGCCTTTCCGCACAGGATGTGTACTCGAAGTACAAGAACCGCTGGAAGACTGAGACCTTCTACGACTTCATCAAGAACGGTGCCTCCTTCAGTTGCCTGAAGCTCGAGGGCTATTATGAGGAGGAGTTCGCATTCATACTGCTCATCACGGGCCTCATCCACCAGTGCATGAAGGAAGCCCTGAAGAAGCTTGGTTCCCCACCTTCTCCCCCTACGACGCACTCATTGCGGCCAAGCGGATGAGGATCTGCCTCCACGGAAACAGCCGGAGAATCGGCAACAAAAGGAAGAAGAAGCTCGAACTCTTCAATAAAATGGGGTTTGTCCCGAAATTCAACCTGCCTGAAGAGTCCTAGGCTTATTCATATTGATAAAAACCTCCATGACTGTGTCTAGGCATCATCTTTTGTCCATAGAACTCAATCATTCAATCCATTTGAAACTTCTTGATTTTCCTGGACTTGCAGAATTTCTTTCCGCTCATCTCTCTGGGACGATTGTAATAGTCATTGACAAGATCCCTGATGTATTTTGTTACTTTCCCATGCTTCCTCCGTAATTATTAGAGAGGATATTTCAACTGAGCATTTCTGAAAAGTTACGTAACGGTATGAAGCTCACAACTGAATTAGTTATCTTGAAATAAATTAACTAATTAATGATAGAAAACATTGAAAAATTAAGTTATGATTGCAAGACAGTTACATCCCAACCAAGAATACTAAAACTCATAGGTCTTATTTGCCTCCACGGTCAAAAACAAGGACATCAACCACCGAAGTCCCCAGTCCAGAAACCGGAATGAGAATGACGTATGATCTTATTTTTCATATCTCTATCCAGAAGACAGTAAACACAAACATGGCAACCAGAGACATAATCCCCGATTGCCATGCTCTTTTATACGGTATTCTCAGTTACCGATACATTGAATCCTGTTATCTCTTGATGGAAGCAGAGATATTCTGTACAGCTTGCAACTCGGTCTTCGCATCCGCACCGGCTGCCACATTCTGCAGTGCAACTACAAGGGCCTTCTCCAATTCGGCATATTTCAACTTTCTCGAACCGATAGCTTCACTGTTCCATTTGTTCAAGGCATCAATACTCTGTTGCTGCAACTTGCCATCAACCTTGCCTTTATAGGAGATGGTGTTTGCGACAGTAGAACCCTGCAAGCAGTCAATCCACTGCTGTTGTCCATCACCCATGCTCATGAACTGGATGAACTTCATTGCAGCATCCTGCTCCTTGCTATCCTTATTCACGGCAAGCATCAGGTCCACACCCGTAGTAGCTCTGAACTCATTGGGTCCCATCTGCGGGAACATCGTCATACCAATCACATCATTTTGCTTCTTGATTTCCGTCCCTTCTATCTCGTTATCAGAAGGAGAAGTCGGTCCTACATGCCAGGATCCAGTGGCGAAGAAAACTGCCTTCCTGTTAAAGAAATACTGATCACGGGCATCTGGATAGGTAACTACGCCAAGAGCCCCATCCTCAAAAACTCCGTTCTTGAACAAAGAAGCCCAAGCATTGGCCGTATCAATGAAACACTGGTCGGTAAAACTTCTCTTGCCTTCCTCAGCTTTATAGATTGCACCGGGTTCAAATTGGTTGCTCACATTGACAAACCAATCAACATTCACCCAGTCATCGGCAGCTCCAATGGCAACAGGGATATACCCTTTTGCACGAATCAGTTTTGAAGCGGCAACCATCTCATCATTAGTGGCAGGTACTTTGTTGATACCACATTCTTTCATCAGGGTATCGTTGTACAACAAATAATCCATGCCGGCGACAAGCATTGGCATACCTACCAGCTGTCCATCCTTGCTGGTACACTCAGCAATGGCAGACTGAGAAATGACAGTACGCCAATCAGGAATATCCTTGTCAGATAAAGTATCCATCTGAGCACAGAATGGTGCATATTGATTTACCATTGGACCAGTGGTCATACCAAAGACATCAGGACCTGTGCCACTTGCCATGGCAACCTGCAATTTCTCAAAATAATCAGACTGCTCTGTACGGGTATAGTCAATCTTGATGCTTGGATTCTCCTTTTCAAATTCATTCACCATGGCATCCCATTGTACCGTAGTCGGAAGCCAGGACCAGAATACCAAGGTTGTCGGACCTTTTTCTGTCGCTAAAGCACTTTTCTCTGAGTTGCCATTGGCAAAAATGGGGAGTGTCCCCATTATAAACAGAGTAACAAGCAAAAAAGTCATGAACTTCTTCATTTTCATTCTCCTTATTGTCTTATATCTAAATTCTACCAGCACATTTTTTCTTTGTGTTATCTTGATTTTTGTTATTCACTTCAAATTTTTGTAGTCCTGACCCTCTCTATCACTACATGTTCCATCAGCAAGGAATATCCTTTCAACTTTTTGCTTTCAAATGAATTGCCAAACCTGACCTGCAATTCATCATTCATAAGCCCAAAATAAATTGTCCGTTTGCGGTCAAGAACAAGCCGAATCACTTCTTCATCCATCTCATCGAGGATGGCTACATAACTGGAAGAAGCACAGGGAAGCAAGGTCAAACCAAAAGAAAAGTCCATCTGGCAGGGAATGAACCTATCCTTCTTCACAAACACACCAGACCCTTCCAATTCAAGTGTTTCCATAAATGAAAAAACCTTACCAAGGCACTGCAAGGATTTTCCCTGAAGATCCATTGCACGCGTCATGCGAAGCGAAGGAATGATTAACCTTGAATATCGAGCAAACACACCTGTCTTTCCTTCTGTGTCCAAAAAAGTCTCAAGCAATACAGTATCATCGAGAAATACTGCCCAATAGGTGAAATTCCGTAGGATTTGCACCTTATGGGAACAGGCATAGTCGAAAGAGTCCGGAAGTGGAATCACTTCCCTCGTATTTGAAATTCCCTTCTCAATCTGTAAAAACAGTACAGAATCCGTACCAGCGGTGAATTGCAACAGATGGCAGTTCTTTTCATCCGAATACGCCAGGGCCACTCCGTAAGTTGCCCCGCTATGGGCGATTACCGCTTTCAACCAAAATTGAGAAATAAAACACTCATCATCGAAAAGCAACTTCTGCTCATTATTTAAAAGGACATTATGGAGATTCAAATCAGGCTCTGCTGGGTACTGCGTTGCAGAGAAGGAAGGACCAAAGCAAACCAACGCTGCTCCGTCCTGGTAAAGTCGGTCAATCCTCAGGACCCTTTGCTCTTTATCCCTGTCAAGAGGAAGAGTTGCATCCCGGCCATGGTAGACAATCCAATCATCAAGGAGATTCGGGGCCTTGGCCACACTATTATGGCCAGTGCCACTAACCATCTCATTTTTTTCCAAAAGCGCGTAGGGGGTATACTCATCCGGATATTTTCTCCAGGCGACATCCCGTAGGTCATGGGTAGCTACCCCGATGGAAAAATTAATGAAATAATCTTCATTTACGTACGCATTTGCACTATACATCAGACAAAGATTCTTGCCATTCGCCAAAAACGAGGGACCTTCGATAGTATGCCAATCACGACCATCCCCAAAGCGATTCCGTTGGAAGATTTCACGGTCCAGGGTTGGAAACACAACAGGTTTGGCATGCCCTTCAAATTCATAAGGAGAGCACATGCGGTCAAGCAAAATAGAGGTTCCTGGTCGATTATCCTTCGTACCCGAATATGTATTTGTGCTGTAAAACATGAACAACTGCCCCTCCCAGAAAACTGGTTGGCTGTCAATGGAAAAATAGGGGAAGAATTGCTTTGCAAATGAAAAAGGACCCTTGGGACTGGAGGAAACAGCAAGTTTCAGACATTCTTCACCTTGTGCAATAGAAGAAGAATAATAGAGAAAGAATAACCCGTTCAAGTATATGACCGAGGGTGCCCAATACTCTTTTTCCGTGGAATTACCATAGGCAAATCCAAGATAATTCCAGGAAACCAAATCTTGCGAAACACTTAGGTTTATTCCATTTGATCCCGTTGCATAACAATAATAGGCACCTTCAAATTCCATGATATAAGGATCGGGATTTACCTGGGTGCTCACCGGATTTATGAATGTTTTCATTATCTTACCCCTTCACGGCACCGGCAGTGATGCCTGCCTGCAAGTATTTTTGACTGAACAGATACACAATAATTGAAGGAACAGTGAGCAGGAGCATCGCAGCATAAATCCTTGCCACATCCGTCGGACTCTGAAAAGTCGTGGACATGAAATACTGGGCTGCCAGGGTCACGGTGTATCTGGGGTTGGTTCGCACAACCAACAAAGGAATCAAGTAGTCATTCCAAGTATAGATAAATGTAAGGACAAGCACATTTGCAAGGATAGGACCACTGAGAGGCATCATGATATGGCGGTATACAGACAAGGAAGAGGCTCCATCAATCTTAGCCGATTCGAGCAATTCATTGGGAATACTGTCAAAATAGTTCTTGACCATCATGAGCATCATAGGTGCATTGAAGGCTACCAAGGGAATAATCAGACCAAGCCGGGTATCAATCAGGTGCATCCGCTTGATAGTCACAAAAAGGGGCATCGTAACGGCAGCGACAGGAACCGCCAGACAAGATAGAATCATCAGATATAGTATATTATTCCCACGAAAATGCATCTTGCTGAACGCATACCCTCCCAAGGTAGTGACAAGACCGACAATGAATGCACAAGAGACGGCGACTATCATGCTATTGGCAATGACCTGATAGTATTTAATCTTCTCATAGGTCAGCACAAACCAGTAGTTTTTCAGGCCATTGATCATGAATGACTTATCGAATGCAATGAGGATGGGAGCTACCCAGATGATACTGCAAGACACCAACACCATGTAAAAGAATATTTTTCTTACAGCGATTTTTCTGCCATGCATATTATTTATCCTTTCCTATCTTGAGTTGGATGAGAGACATGAGCATGGCCAATGCAAGGATGCAGATTCCGATGCTTGCGGCCTCTCCTGCAGCAAAGTTAGTGAATGCCTTTTCATAGAGATAGGTATTCAAGACCGTAGAGGAACGCCCTGGGCCTCCATTGGTCAAGAGCTTCACGATATCAAAGGTTTTTAACGACCCGACTATACCCAAGACAATCAGCAAACTAGTCGTGTTCTTTACCATCGGAAAGGTAATGGAGACAAGCACACGCCAGAATCCTGCCCCTTCCATCTTGGCTGACTCATATACATCCTCAGGCAAAGCCATCAGCGCAGCATAATAAATAATCATGGAAAAACCCATCCACTGAAAAATGTTCACACAGATTACGGAAAACAAGGAAAGGCGAGGATTGCCCAGCCAGGACAGAGCCAAGGCTTTCAGTCCAATCGCCCGAAAAAAAGTGTTGATAGCCCCGGTCGTCGGGTTGAGAAGTATACGGAAAATCCCAGTAATGACAGACGTGGCCATGGCAATGGGCATGAAATAGATGGTCTTGAATACATTGGTTCCAGGCAACTTTTCCTTCAGTATAACCGCCAGGAAGAAACCAAGGACAGCCTGGACAAAGACAGTCCCAAAAAAGAAGATGACATTATTTTTGAGCGCAATATAAAACGTTTTGTCCTGGAACAGCTTCGTATAATTATTTAATCCAATGAAATTCATCTGGGAGGACATCCCGTTCCAATCGGTAAAACTGGAATAGACAGTAAAAAAGATGCAATAATAAATAAAGGCAAGAGAACATATAGTTATAGGCAAAATATATACATAGGCCACCTTATCTGTCTTTAATTTCTTCATTGACATCACCCTCTACAATGATTCTAAGGTGAAAAAAAAAACAGTGGGATGAAAGAATTTAGGAAAGACTACAATTTTTTGCTATATATTCTATTGGTGTTAGGTGTTCAGCATCCTTGAAAACTTTGAAAAAATAATTGTAATTCTTGAAACCAGCCAAATCCACAATCTGCTTCATTGTATACATATGACGAAGTAGCAAAAATTTTGCCCTATTGATTTTCACCAGATTTACAAATTCCACAAAACGGAATCCCGTCTTTTCCTTGAATTCCCGACTAAGATAGGTATAGCTGAGCTGTAAGGAATCCGCATATTTTTCCAAAGACAGATTCTGCTGATAATTCGTCTCAACGGTCTTCATCAGGCAGAAGATAGATGAGGGATAGATTTTTCGAGCCTTGTCTTCACTTGCAGCCATTTGCTGAGTACATTCTTGCAGAATGAAATCATGCAATGTTGACAAATGTTGAATTTGCATCAGATACGTATCAGCGGAAGGAATAGCAAGAAGAGCAAGAATTTTCTTGGACACCAGGATAATCTCAGTTTTTTGGCAGGACTGTTTGTCCAGTTCATTAAAAATTGCATCAACAACATCTTGCATGAGTTGGTTATCGAAATATAGAAAGGAACATTGCAGGACATCAAGAAAACCAACGGCAAAGAAAGTTTTCTCGATACCGTCCTTAACCAGATATGGCAAAGAAACGGTACTACCCTTCGCCCAATGAATCTTGGCCTTTTCAACAATGAGCAATTCTTTTGTCTGAGCCAACGAAGAAGTCAAATCACCAGGCTTCCCCTCGATAATCGTAATGGAGAGATCAAGCAATCTGAATACTTTCCTCCGAAGTTTCTCACGGAATTTTCCCAAGATTTTCTGCATCATCGAAGGATCCCTGTTCTCAAAGGAGAAAGAAAGAAACAGCATCACCAAGTTGTTTTTTTCCTGGTGTATGAAATAGGGCACACTTGTCCCCAGGACTTCCTGAATAATATCGATGAAGACCGTACAATTATCCTTCCTGTACTCTTTCCAGTTTGTGTTTTCCTTGATTGGATAATCAAGACTCAAAAGCAACGGAATTGACCAATCAGGTTCAAAAACCAGTGTTTTGTCTGCTATCAAAGCGGTAATATGATCAAAAGAAAACTCATCTTCACTATCAAAAAATATCGGATTTTCAGAATTAAATTCACTTTCTTTCATATGATACTGTTCTCTCACCTGGTCAAGTACGGAAAGCAGTTTGTTTTTCGTGATGCTGCTTTTCAGCAGATATTCGCTCACGTTATTTCTGATACACCCTCTTGCAAATTCGAAATCCTCAAAGTTGCTGATTACAATGATGGGAATATAAGGATGAATGAGCCGAATCATTTCAATAAGCTCAACTCCATTGATCTGTGGCATTTTCATATCGCAAAGCAACAGAGAAACATCATTGGAGCGAAGCCATTCGAAGGCATTCTTTGGCGATTGAAATTCACGGACAACCTGGTAAACACTGCCTTCAAGATATGACTTGATAGTATTCCGGGCAACGAGGTCATCATCGATGATAGCAAGCGAGTATTTCTTCATTGACCGGTTTTCTCCTCTTTCTCAATGATTTTAAGGTGGAAAATCGCTTCAGTATATTTTCCTATCTCACTGGTATAGTGAAGACCATATCCGTCCCCGTATTCCAGGTGAATACGTTGCTGAACATTATAAACTCCCACGCCACTCAGTCCCTTGTTTTTTTCCTTTGGGACACAGGAGAGTTTTTCAATCTCATCAGGACCCATACCAACTCCGTTATCCCTGATCTTGATGATAAGAAATTTGCCTTCTTTGTACACGCTGAGAGAAAGAATCTGGTCAGTCATCAATTCCGCTTGAAAGAACCCATGAAGCAGGGAATTCTCCACAATTGGCTGGAGAATGAACTTAAGTACCAGCAAATCCTGTAACTGTCCAGGAACATCAACAACAAAAGAAAAATCATAATTCCCGCTACAAAGCATGATATTGATATAACTCTGTACTTGATCAAGTTCTTCTCTCAAGGGAACCAGTTCCTGATCGTTTTTCAGTATGACACGCAATAGGGAATTCATGGAGTCGGCAATAGGTACAATGTTGTCTGCATGCTGTTTCTTCGCCATCCAGGTGATGATATTGAATGTATTGGAAATAAAATGAGGATTAATCTGCGTCTGAAGCAATTTGAATTGTTGCTTGGCCTTCTCCCGTTCCTCAGATGCCACTTTTCCCATCAAGCTGTGGATCTCATTCACCATATCGTTGAAAGTACGTTGCATATTCGCAATTTCATCATTTTCCGCGGGATCCCCGAGAGAAAGAAATTCACCTCCTGCAACCCTCATCATTGCAGAATTCAGCTTGGAAATTCGCTTTGTAATATTGGAAACAAACAGAATCATGAGAATAATCGAGACAATGACCACAAAAACAATCCACAGGATAGTCGTACGAAGAGTAAGATTTATGTTTTTCATGAGGGAAGTCGTAGGCAGTGCAATCTGTAGGGACCAATCCACGTTATCAAAGGAGGATTGCTGGATGATATACTTTCCAAAAGGAGCAGAAAGGAATGCATCTTCCGTACAATTCGTAAAAACCATCTGTCCTTTCCTGTCGATAATCCGGCAGAGACTGCCCTCCGGTAAATTGGCTGAGAACATTTGCTCAAACAGGCTATAATCGAAGAACAACGCAACATACCCTATCGTCTCATGACGGTTGTCCAAAATCGCACGTACGGCAGGAATGACATAATCCGAATGCAATTTTGTCCAGGTTCCCTCTACCTTCACGGGTTCCAGCATGATCATCGAACGAGAAAGGCTCTGGGAATCAGAGTTTTTGATTTCATTGAGAAGTCTATCGTTGTCTTTCAAGAGGGTGCTGGTTTGAAATAAATGACCGTTTCGAGAAAAAACCTGGATGCCAACAATATAGTATTTATACCCGTTCATGGTCTTGATGAAATCCATGATCTTTCGTTGATTCTCCAGATATTTCATTCCCAGTTGTCCGTTCTCATCAAGCTCGATAAGATCGATGGCCTGGACGGGATCAATGATCGAATCCTCATTCAGCGTAATTAACGTCAACATATGAAAGGTATCCGTAAGAATGTAGTTGAGAGAACTATTGGCATCATCGACATAACTATTTGCAATTGTTTCCAGATAGGTCCGCGCATTTGTCTGTGCTTGACGGTACCACAATATTGAAAGAAATCCCACAGTAATCAAGAGCACAGACAAAGAGATGAAAAGAATCTTCTCCCTGATAAACATATTACGCCAAAGTTTCATGCTATCATTCTCGTATTATTCTGGGATTCGTCAACCAGGATTTCATGAAAATTGCAAGATGCATTATCAATTGGATTGTTTTGGATAACACGGTAAGCAACATAAATAAAATGGAACCATTGCTATGATTTGTCCTTATTCCCAGGAAAACAAGGATATCCTTGCAGGAGCAAGGTAGACAATCCTTCTACATGTGGTTCCTTGTGAACTTCATACCATTACGTGGCTAAACAATCATTGACAGAAAGCATCAAGCTTCCGTCAACATCGTAGAAGGAGAAATTGTTCCCCTTAGCACAACCGAGACTCCCCAACTTTCCTTGTTTGCATCAAAGCCTTCCTACGTATAGCGCTGCTTTCCTTGCTTGATGCTCCTTCTGCAGTTGAAGCGGGTCTTCTCATTCTCATTGAAATCCCGGAATACGAGAACCCGGCAATCATCTGACAAGCTTCTCATATGGCTAAAAAGTGGCATGACTGTGTCTAGACCTCCTGGAAAAGAAAACTCTCATAACAACAGAGACTGGCCTATTGGAGCCGGTTGTAGGTCCTGTCTGGCAGAAACTTCTGTTGCAGGCGAAAGGAAATCAAGCAGCTGTCAATTACTATCTTGGTATTTGCCTTGCGGAGGAAGGAAATGACTCACAAGCCATAACCTACTTCAAGACCTCTGATTCATTGCAAAACAATGCCTATGCACGAAGGAACATCGCATGGTTGCTTGCCCGTTCAAACGACAGGGAAGGAGCGCGATTATGGTATGAAAAGGCATCAAAGGCAAAAGAATATCTAACCGATCCCTCAATCGCTGAAGAATTTCTTAAGTTTTTGCTCGACAACAAGAAATACACCAAGGCCACGGAAGTCTTCAATGCCCTTCCCTTGTCTTTTTCCTCAAGCAGGCTCTCTCTCTGCCAGGCAAGGCTGGCTGCCTATCAAAAGGATCCGGTGCTTCTGGAAACACTGCTGGCTCAGGGGTTCAGCGACATCCGCGAGGGAGAATGCCCGATTGATAAGCTGTATGATGTCCTTTTGGAAATGAAGGACAAAACCATGTCGGAGTGCCCCTTGCCAAAGTCAATGGCATTCCAGATGTTCCTCCTTTAGTCCTGCCCTCAATTTCCCCTATACGCCCAAGTTGCTTCCCTGAGGCAAAGTTTTCCAACCCCAAAAACCAAAAGAAACAAGAAAAGAAACACAACCGGCCAAGCTGCAGGAAGAGGAAGAAAGAGAAGAGGGACCCCCATCAAGGCAGTCAGGACAAAGGTGGCAAGCAAACCAAGCAACCCATTGACGTTGCTTTTAATTGCTTGCTGGGGCAACATCCAAGTCAGATTCGGCCTGTGATAATCAATTGTTAACCCTATGAGACTTTCCACAACAAAGGCGAGGAAGCTCAGAGGAAGCATCCAGAGCAAATTAAAAAGTGATTGGCGCAACAGAAGGCTCGCAAGAAAAAGATAGAGGATATTGGGGATAAAGGTAAGACAAA